>JAAZAW010000356.1 GCA_012514125.1 Phycisphaerae bacterium
AGTTGGGGAAGTTGGGGAAGTTGAGAGAAGTTGAAGAAGTTAAGAGAAGTTGAAGAAGTTGGGGAAGTTAAGAGAAGTTGAAGAAGTTGGGGGGGGTGGGGGGATGATTTGGAAGGAGGTGGTTATGTTGTTTTTGAGGAGCGGCGGGGGAAGTGCTTTATTTGGGCGGGGGCGGCGAAGGGTTTTTCGATCAGGAAATCGGGTTTTAGTTGGGGGACGAAGTCGTTGTGGGGGGAGGCTAAGATGAGAGCGGTTTGGTAGCGGAGGGCGAATTTTCGGGTGTTGGCGGCGATGATTTTTGCGGTGAGACGGTCGAGAGAGTCGAGGAACTGGTCGGCGATGATGAGGGGTGGGGATTTTGAGAAGGCGAGGGCGAGTTTGAGGCGGTAGCGCTGGCCATCGGAGAGTTCGGAGGGGGTTCTCAGGAGGATGAAGGCGTCGGCGAGTCCTGCGAGGGCGAGGTAGTGGAGGGCATGGGGCAGGGGGAGGGGGAATTGGTCGGGGAGGATTTTTTTGGGTTGGAAGGAGATTTTTTCGAGGTCGAGATTTGGAGTGAGCGATTTTTTGAGGATTTTTATGAGGGTGGATTTGCCGGAGCCTGAGGGGCCTGTGATGAAGAGGATTTGGCTTGGAGCGAGGGAGATGTGGAGGTTGTCGGCGATGGGGAAGCGATGGCGGGTATCGAGTCCCAGGCCGAAGTGGGTGGCGATGTCGAAGGCTGAGGGAGAAGGACGGACCGAGGTTTTGATGCAGGCGTTGAGGTACATGGGATGAGGTGAGAAGGAAAAAAGAGAGGTGCTTTTTCATTTAAAGATAGCACATGAATAGGAAAAAGCAAATTTTTCGGCAAGAATTTTATAAAGGGTTTTGTGTGAAGTGGTTATGGGGGAGTGAATTTTTTTTGGCGATTTGCGGCGGTAGGATTCCATAGAGATCCCTATAGAGATTTCTATAGAGATCTCTATAGGGATCTCTGGGATTTCATAGGGATCTCTAGATTGGCATAGGGATCTCTATAGGGATTTCTATGGTGGTTTTTGGTTTTCATGTAATTTTCATGGAGATTTCAGAATTTGCATGGTCGTTTTCATGGGGGGTTATGTTCTTATGGTTTTTCGGTAGGCGGCGGGGGCGATATTCATAATTTTTTTGAAGTGGCGTGAAAAGTGGAAGCGATTGGCGAAGCCCATTGATTCTGCGATCTGGTCGATGGTGTTGTCGGTTAGGATGAGGAGTTGAGCGCATCGCGCGATTCGCTGGTGGAGGACGTATTGGGCGGGGGATTGTCCGATGTTTTTTTTGAAGGCGTGGACGAAATGGTTGATGCTCATGTGGCATCGTTTGGCGAGGTGTGAGTTTGACAGGTTGTCGGACAGGTGGTCCTGGATGTATTGGAGGCAGGGGGCGAAGCGGCGTTGGGTGGAGAGGGTTTGGTCGAGGATATTTCGGGAAGAGGGGGGTAATTGTCGGATGAGTTCGGCGAGGGAGTCGTAGAGGAGGGCTTTGATGCGGCAGAGGGATGTGGAGCTGGTGGTGGGTTGGTTGTGTTGGGCGTCGATGTGTTTGATCAGGTTTGCGAAGTTGACGTTTGAACGGATGAGGATGGGGTTTGGGAATAGTTTTTGGATGATTTGCGGGGTCAGGTTGACGATGTCGAAGTGGATGTAGAAGTGTGGGGTGGGTTGCGAGGTTTGGGAGAGGATTCGGAGCCAGGGTGGGATGAAGTAGATGGTGTTTTTTTTGATGGGGAAAGGTGGGTGGTCGGGGCGGATGAGTTGGGCGCCGTCGTATTTATTGATATAAAGCCGCCAGAAGCTGCTGTAGAGTTCGTAGTTGTTCCAGGAGGAGTCAATTGTGGTCCATGAGCCATACAATAGCCTGATGTGGAGTTCGTTTATCATAAAAGTTTGTTATCCTATGGAAAAGGGTAGGGGGATTATAGCTGAAATGGATATAGATTTCAATCAGATGGGTATGGATTGTTTGGGGGGAAGAGGTATAGTGTGAAAGTGGGAAAAAGTAAAGATTACAAAATGGAAAAGTTAAAAGTGAAGAGGTGGATGAAAAGTTAAAGAAGTTTGGAATAGTCCGGAGAGTCGAAGGAAGAGGATTGTACAACGGCTGGAGCCGTTTCTGGATCCCCGTCTGCGCGGGGATGACAGAAGAAGAGATGAAGATGAGGAGGAGGGAAGATGAAGAGAGGAGAGGGGTGTTTTTGGGGAAGACAGGAGTTTTTTGTAATTTTTTTTTGATGAAGGATGTGCGATTATGTTGAAGACTAAGAAGACGGTGGGTGATACGACGTGGTTTAGTCAGGATCGGTTTGGGATGTTTATTCATTGGGGACTTTATTCGCTGCCGGCGAGACATGAATGGATTCGACAGTATGAAGAGATTTCGGATGAGGATTATGAGAAGTATTTCAGGCATTTCGATCCGGATTTGTATGAGCCTGAGCTTTGGGCGCAGGCGGCGGCGAAGGCGGGGATGAAGTATTTTGTTGTGACGACGAAACATCATGAGGGATTTTGTTTGTGGGACAGTAAGCATACGGATTATAAGGCGACGAATGCGCCGGTGGGGCGGGATTTGCTTAGGCCTATGGTTGACGCGTTTCGCAAGAATGGATTGAGGACGGGTTTTTATCATTCTTTGATCGACTGGCATCATCCGGATTTTGTGATTGACGATATGCATTCGCAGCGGAATCATCCGGATCGGGCGAAGATGAACGAGGGTAGAGATCAGAAGCGTTACGCGGAGTATTTGCACAATCAGGTTCGCGAGTTGCTGACGGAGTTTGGGAAGGTGGATATTTTGTGGTTTGATTTCAGTTATCCGCCGGGTAAGTGTGGACGGGATATGAAGTGGATCGGGAAGGGGTGCGATGATTGGCAGAGCGAGAAGTTGTTGAAGATGGTTCGAGAGCTTGCGCCAAATATTATTTTGAACGATCGGCTGGATTTGTCTGAAGGGTGGGATGTGATAACGCCGGAGCAGTATCAGCCTATGTCGTGGGTTCGTATTAACGGTGAGCCTGTGGTTTGGGAGGCGTGTCAGACGTTTTCGGGGGCGTGGGGGTATCACCGGGACGAGTCGAGTTGGAAGTCGATCGATCAGTTGGTGCAGATGCTGGTGGATTCGGTGAGTAAGGGTGGGAATTTGTTGTTGAACGTCGGGCCCACGGGTCGTGGGGAATTTGACGCTCGGGCGTTGGATCGGCTTGAGGGAATGGGGCGGTGGATGAAGTATCATAGTCGTAGTATTTATGGTTGTACGCAGGCGCCGGAGGGGTTTGAAGCTCCGCAGGATTGCCGGTATACTTATAATCCTGAGACGAAGCGGCTTTATGTGCATGTATTTGCGTGGCCTTTTGTTCATTTGCATTTGAAGGGGCTGGCGGGGAAGGTGGAATACGCACAGTTGCTGAACGACGCTTCGGAGATTAAGATGGAGGCGAGCGAGTGGTTTATCAATCAGATGAACGAACAGACGGGGGGAAGGATGAAAGATACGTTGACGTTGACGTTGCCGGTGCAGAAGCCTGATGTGACGGTTCCGGTGATTGAGTTGTTTTTGAAATAGTTGTTGGATTTGTTAAAGTTTTTTTACAGGGGTTGTGAGAGATCACGGCCTCTGTTTTTTTTTGGGGAAGTTGGAAGTAGAAGTTAGAAGTTGAGAAGTTAAGAAGTTGGGGAAGTTGAGAAGAGAATTGTTTAGCGACTTGAGTCGCTTCTGGATTCCCGCTTTCGCGGGAATGACGGAGAAGAGAAGAGGTGTGAAAGTAAGAAAGTGGGAAGGTGAGGATGGGGGGATGGGATAGAATTGAGTGTTATGATGGAAATTGCGAAGAAGGTTTCGTATCAGGCTACGATTTATGCTTGCTATCTGGGATATTTTGTTCAGGCAGTCATTGTGAACGTCACACCGATTTTGTTTATTCCACTGCGTGAGCATTTCGGGCTGACGTTCGAGCAGATGGGTCGGCTGGTGTTGATTAATTTCATTACGCAGGTGGTGGTGGACCTTTCCTTCAGCAAGCCGGTGGAACGATACGGCATTCGTCCGTTCATTGTGACGGCGCATGCCCTGGCGTGCGTTGGGCTGGGATTGTTTGCGGCGGCTCCTTTGCTGTTTAGCAATCCGTATACAGGATTTGTGATAGCGACGATTATTTTTTCGGGGAGCGGGGGGTTGCTGGAGCTGTTGTTGAGTCCGATTGTCAATGCGATTCCGACGGATGAAAAGGCGGCGGCGATGAGTGTGCTGCATTCGTTTTATTCGTGGGGGCAGGTGGTGGTCGTTTTATTGACGACGGTGCTGGTGGCGGTGTTGGGAAGCGGGAAGTGGTATTTGATTATGGTGATGTGGACGCTGCTGCCGTTGATCAATATATTCGCGTTTTCGCGGGTGCCGCTGGCACCGATGGTGGCAGAGGAACATCGAACCAAACTTCGAACGTTGATTAAAGAACGGTTTTTCATTGTGGCTCTTTTTGGGATTTTGTTCGGTGCAGCGGCGGAAAACACGATGGCCCTGTGGACCTCGACCTTTCTGGAAAAAGCGATTCATTTGCCCAAGCTCACGGGAGATATCGCGGGTGTTTGTATGTTTGCGAGCATGATGGGCATCGGCCGAGCGCTTTATGGGAAGTTTGGAAGCAAGATCAATATTTACAAAGCCATGCTATGGGGTTCAGCCTTGACGACGATATGTTATTTGGTGATTGCGTTCTCGCCGTGGATGTTTTTGTCATTAATCGCCTGTGCGGCATGCGGGCTGGGGGTGAGCGTGCTCTGGCCTGGATCGCTGGTGATTTCGGCGAATCGATTTCCGTTGGCAGGAGCAAGTATGTTTGCGGTTTTATCGTCGGGAGGCGATTCCGGGGCATCGATCGGTCCCTGGCTTGTGGGATTTATGGCGGATAAGGCTCCGATGTGGATGAAAAATATGCCTTTTTCGATGAATGGCGAAGAATTCGGACTGCGGGCGGGGTTGGCGGTAGGGATTGCTTTTCCGCTGGCGATGTTTTTCTGTTTGAAGTATTTGATCAAAAACCACGGTGATGAAAAATTTCAGCAAGTGGAATTGCTGAACAGTCCGGCAGTAAATGATTCTGGTGACGCAAAAAATCTTGTCCAGGGCGCTGATGCGTAGGGTTTTGAACGTCGATGTGTTTGGCGGGTGACAGTAGTGGATCGGCCAATTTCACATGAGCACGTTATAATTAATATGGTTTAAAAGAAATAAACTTATGCAGAGCTAAGAATTGTTGACGTTCTATTCGAGCCTCTCTCCTATGGCATAATCTATATATTATATTGATAGGAAAAGTTGTCAGGGTAGCATTTAGCGGTTATAATTCTGTGTTTTGATGAAACAAAATTGAACTGGCTGGGATTGGACAACGTAACAAGTAGTAAGAAGAAATCCAGAAAATGAAGGCGTGCCGAGCAAGCTTGGCGGTTAAATAAGAGAATCTGGAAGAAAATTATTTTACTTTTCGCGTTAGGTAGAAGGTTTTTCTTTTTTTGAAACAGGAACAAGAATAAATGTCGACGACACATAATTATTTTGAAGGCAGCTCCATTCAGGCGGAGACGGGACGGGCGTCGTTTTTGTTGATCGGGACGATGATGGGTGGAGTGCTGGCGCTGAATTCTTATCTTGCGGGCTGGATTTTCGGCGATGAGTTTTATAGTACGATGTTTGCGATGGCGGCTTCGCTGGTGCTTGGGGCACCGATCATGCTCGAGGCATTGGGGGCGGCATTGAAGGGCAAGACGAGCTTGGATGTGCTGGTGGCGATCGCGGTGGTGGCGGCGTTTTCGTTGGGGAGTTATCAGGAAGCGGCGGTGGTGTCGTTTTTGTTTTTGATCTCCTCGTTGATAGAGAAGCGGACGGCGTTGGGCGCTCGGGCGTCGATTGAATCGTTGATTCGTTTGACGCCGAAGACGGCGTATTTGATTGATGCGAACGGGGTGGAAAAGTCGATTTCGGTGAAGGAACTTAAGCTTGGGGATCTTATTCGGGTTCGTCCTGGGGATAATATTCCGGCGGATGGTGAGATTGAATCGGGCGAATCGAGTATCAGCCAGGCCAATATTACGGGGGAATCGTTGCCTGTGGACAAGCGTCCCGGGGACGAGGTTTTTTCGGGGACGATTAATTTGAGCGGTTCGCTGGATATTCGCGTGACGCGTGTTGGTGCGGATACGACGCTGGGACAGGTACAGAAGTTGATTTTGCAGGCGGAAGACACGAAGATTCCGATCATGCGTTTGATTGACAAGTATGCACACTGGTATGTGCCGACGATTTTGATGTTGGCGGGGATTGTGCTGGTGTTTACTCGTGATATGAGCCGGGCGATTCCGATGTTGATTGTGGCGTGTCCGTGTGCGTTGATTTTGGCGACGCCGACGGCGATGGTGGCGGGATTGGCGGCAGCGGCGCGGTTGGGGATATTGGTCAAATCGGTGATCGATCTTGAAGCGGCGCGGAATATGACGGCGATTGTGTTGGATAAGACGGGGACGCTGACGACGGGGGAGTTGACGGTGACGCGTTTGAAGCCTGCGAGCGGGGTTGATCCGGCGGAATTACTGGCGTTGGCGGCGGGGTTGGAGCATCGGAGCAAGCATCCTGTGGCCAAGGCGGTTGTCGAGGTGGCACGGAAGGCGAAGTTGGAATTGGCGGAGCCTGCGGATTTTGAAGAAGTGACGGGATTGGGTGTTCGGGGGAAGTTGAATTCGGATACGGTGTTGGTGGGTCGTCGGAAATGGCTTGAGAGTCAGGGGAGCGATTTTTCGTCGATGTCGGGCGAGGAATACGCGGAGCCTGAGGGTGTGAGTGTATTGTATGTGACTCGGAACGGTCGGTGTCTTGGGTGGATTGGTCTGGAAGACCGGACACGTCCTGAGGCGAAGACGGCGTTGGACGATTTGCGGGCGCTTGGGGTGAAACGAATTGCCATGGTGACGGGTGACCGTTGGTCGGTGGCTAAGCGAGTGGCGGCGGAGATGGGTTGTACGGAGGTTCAGGCGGAAGTGTTGCCGCAGGAGAAGTTGAGCCTGGTGGACGACCTGAAGCAAAAGGGTCACAAGGTGATCGTGGTGGGGGACGGTGTGAATGACGCACCGGCGTTGGCGGCGGGTGATTTGAGTGTGGCGATGGGGGCGGCGGGATCGGATGTGGCGATTCACAGTGCGTCGATCGCGTTGATGAGCAGCGATTTGAGCCGATTGCCGTTTATGATCAAATTGTCGCGAGCGTTGACGAAGGTGATCTGGCAGAATCTTGGGTTCGGGATGCTGTTTATCGTGATTTTGTTGATTTTGGCGGGGATGGGATATATTCATCCGATTGTAGCGGCGATCTTGCACTTGTGCAGTTCGGCGATTGTGGTGTTTAACAGTGCCCGTCTGGTACGTTTTGGTGAAGAGTTTGGGACGTTTTCGCCGGCGGTGAAGAAACCTGTTCGTCAGATCGAGGTCAAGCCCGCGGTGGCGTGAGGACGGTAGATGGCGAGTCGAGGGTGGTTCTGCTTGAAGTTTTCGATATCGGACTTTTATTTTTTGAGTGAATGGGGTATGTAATAGATATGCAGAAAGTCGATGCCCCTGATGGGGGTTGGATTGTAAACGGGATATAAGGCGGTCACCATGTGGCAAAATATAGCCAGGAGCATAATCGGATATCTGGACCGAGTCGGCGCCTATGGATGGGCGACGATTGCCGTTGAATTGATGGTGATCGGGATTATAGTTTACCTGGTTTTGATTTTTTTGCAGGAGACTCGCGGTCTGAGACTTTTGCGGGGTCTTTTGTTGATTCTTGCCTCTGTGTTTCTGGTGCTGAAAGTGATGGCGGGTCGGATGCACCTGGAACGGATCAATGTTTTGGCTAATCCATTGCTTTATGGTTTATTTTTCGGGTCGCTGGTGGTTTTTCAGCCTGAGCTTCGTCGCGCGTTGATGCGGATTGGTGAAGCGCGTTGGCTTAGGCGGTTGATCAGCGAATCGGAGACGACGATTCAGGCGATTTGCGTATCGGTGAAATATCTTTCGGCGCACAAGATCGGAACGCTTATCGCGATCGAGCGTCAGGTGAGTTTGAATACGGTTGTGGAAAGCGGCGTTCGTGTGGATGCGGTTATTACGCCGGAGCTGCTCAAGACGATATTTTGGCCCGGTTCGGCGTTGCACGATTTAGGGGTGGTGATTCAGGAAGGTCGGGTGACGGCGGCGGGGTGTCAATTTCCGTTGACGGAGACGGACGATCTGGATTCGACGCTGGGGTCGAGGCATCGTTCGGCGGTGGGTTTGAGCGAGGACTGCGATGCGATTGTCATTGTTGTCAGCGAGGAGACGGGGATCATTTCCATCGCGATGGACGGGAAAATCTACCGAGGTTATACTCCGGAGACACTCGAGCGTGAGCTTCGAAAACTTTTGAATCTGGATCGAGATAATGGCCGTGGAAGGAATTGATCTATTCCTGTTACGGAGTCGGATATTTTGGCGATGAATATGAATAAAACAATCAAGCCTGTGATGATGACGGTCGTGCTGAGTTGTTTGATCTGGATGTATGCGGATCAGATCAACAGCGAAAATCTGACCGAGACGGTGACATTGCAGGTGGCATCGCCGACGACGAGTATGAACGTGGAGCTTCAGGAGCCTGTTTCGGGACAGTTTCAGGTGACTTTTACGGGTCCCCGGGAGCAGCTTGAACGTTTGAAGCGTGATATGGGATCGGGGCGGTTCAAGCCGGTGTATTCCATTTTGCCGGAAGAGGCGAATGGCGATTTGGTGGTCAAGGATTGCGTGGATGTGTTTAATTCGCTGATTCGTAATCATTATAACGCGGTTTCGGTGATCGAGACCAAGCCTGCTCAGATCAAGGTGTTTGTCGATCATATGATCATGGTGAAGATGCCTGTTCAGGTTTACACGGGGAACACCAAGACCACGCCGCCTGTGGTGATTCCGGACAAGGTAGACGTTTTGATATCCAAGACCTTCAACGAGGAGCAGCTGAGCGACGGTGATCGGATGATCGTCGTGAACATCGAGAACCATTTGCTCAATAAACCCGAAGACCAGGCGATTGACGAGGAATTTCCATTGCCCCAGGTGATTTTGGGTTCTCCCATCATTACCGATCCGACACGGGTTCGGATCAAGCTGGGGATTCAGCGGCAGTTCAACACTCGGAGTATCGACATTCCGCGGATTCAAATTCTTGGTCCGGTGGATTTGCTGTCGAAGTATTATGTGGATATTCGGGACCCGCAGGTGAGTGTTTCGCTTAAGGGTCCGGTGGAATTGATCAAGAATCTCAAGCCTCAGGACATCAAGGCCTATCTGGAGCTTGAGCCTGAGGATATGTTCCGTCCGTATACGACTTATTTCGGCAGGCAGGTGCGATTTGTTTTGCCTGAAGGGATCAGGCTTGACATGGAAAAGATGTCGCGTCCGCCGGAGGTCGATTTCAAGCTCAGCGAACAACCGACGACTCCGTCCTTGTTGACGCCGCGATGAAACTCGCGGGGGATTTGGCGAAAAAGACGTGAAATTTCGGCTCGGGTTCATTATGTTCAATTTTACAGGAATTGCAGGCGTAGAGCCGGAGGTATTTGTATGGATCAGAAAAAAGTGGATTTGAAGAGTTATGCGCTGGAGTTGGCGAGCAAGGCGAGGAAGGCTTCGCGGGCGTTGATGGAGATTCCGGTGTCGCAGAAGAATTTTGCATTGGAAAAGATGGCGGAGTTGATTCGTTTGCGTGCGCAGGAGATTAAGCGAGCGAACGAAAAGGATATTGAAGCGGCAGAGCAGGCGGGGGTTGGCGGGGCGATGATCGATCGGCTTCGATTGACGGATTCCCGGATCGAGGGGATGGCGGTTTCGATCGACCAGGTGGCGGGTCAGACGGATCCGGTGGGTCGGGTTTTGGAAGGTTATATTCGTCCGAATGGACTGAAGATAGAGAAGGTTCGGGTGCCGATTGGTGTGGTGGCGATTATTTTTGAAGCCCGGCCTAATGTGACCGCGGATGCGGCGTCGCTGTGTTTACGGTCGTCTAATGCCTGTATTCTTCGGGGGGGTAAGGAGGCGATTCATTCCAACCAGGCGATTATCGGGGCGATTCGCGAGGCATTGGGCAGCGCTGCGCTTCCGATCGACGCGGTTCAACTTGTCGAACAGACCGATCGGGCGCTCGTGCCGGAACTGCTTCAGCTCGATACGTTGATTGATCTGGCGATTCCTCGCGGGGGCGAGAGTTTGATTCGGGCGGTGGTGGCGGCGTCGAAAGTGCCGGTGATTAAACACTATACGGGGAATTGTCATGTTTATGTCGATAAAGACGCGAATTCAGGTATGGCGGAGAAAATCGTCATCAACGCCAAGTGCCAGCGTCCGGGGGTGTGTAATACCGCGGAGACGGTGCTGATTCATCAGGCGATTGCGGAACAATTCGTTCCGGTGATTTGTGAGAAGTTTTCTCAGCGGGGCGTGGAGGTTCGCGGCTGTCCGAAGACGCTCAGTTATTTTCCCAAAGCGGTCGCTGCGACCGATGAAGATTGGGCGGCGGAGTATCTGGACCTTATCATCGCGATGAAGGTGGTGGAAAACGTCAACGAAGCTGCTGAGCATATTAATCGGTATGGTTCGCATCATACGGACGCGATTGTTACCGACAATCTGCCGACATCGGAGGTTTTTAGCAGGCTGGTGGATTCGGCCAGCGTGATGATCAATACGACCACGCGATTCAGCGACGGTTATGAGTATGGTCTGGGCGCGGAAGTCGGCATCAGCACGGATAAGCTTCATGCCAGAGGCCCAATGGGAGCGGCGGACCTTACTACCTATAAGTACATCGTTCACGGCGATGGGCAACTTCGGGAATAAGCGGTGAAACGTCGAGATGGGTTGCCTGGGATTTTTCCGGGGGTGAGTTTTTGGTCTTTTAGTTGGGAAAAAGTATCCGGCAACCGGAATTTTGGTGTTTTTTTACGATAGCATTCCAGCATTATCCACAAAATACGGGATTTTGCTCTTTCATAATATATATGAAGATGGCGGGTTTATCATGCGTCCTGCCGGAAAGTCATTTCGTGTGTTTTTGATTTTATATTTACTTTGTTTATAAGTTTTGAAAAAGAAGAATGCGTTTTTTCACGATTTTTATCTCCTTAGGCGAGTCTGATATGCTTTTGATTTAGTCGTGTCGTAGCATTACAGATATCAAAATTTCGGTCGCCCAAGAAAGTCGAAGCGACAGGGTGGAAGGAAACAAAAGACCCTTCGACTTTCCTCAGGGTCTGAAACTACGACACGTTTAAATCAAAGTCGTCTGAACGCTTTTGATTTTAGGTGTGTCGCAGTTTTGGACTCAGAGGGTCTTTTTTCACGAATGTCATGTCGCTTCGACAGGCTCAGCGACCGCAGGCTTTGGGACTGCGGGCTTTGGGACCACGAGTTTTGGGACCGCGGGTTTCGGGATCGGAATTTTGACTTTTCAGGGCTATCGTTATTAAATTTAAAGTGTAGGATTGGTTATATAATATAAGCATGTGGAATGGTGGTGATGGAAATACCGTTGGGGTTGGGCAAAAGCTGGTATTGCGGGGATAAAAATGTTAAACTTTTTGAATTCGTCCTTTTTATAAATAAAGGTTACCCAGGATATAAAATTGGATAAAATAGATATAAGAACAAGGCTTAAAGAGTTGGCGGGCCGAGTGGATGTGGCGCTTGGTGACTGCTGCGATCGATATTTGAATGGTCCGGAGCGTCTGGTGGGGGCGATGCGGTATAGTTTGGAGGCGGGGGGGAAGCGGATTCGGCCTGTGCTGGTGATGCTGTCGTCGGAGGTTTGCGGTGGGCGGATGGAAGAGGCGATGGTTCCGGCGGCGGCGATCGAGATGATTCATACGTTTTCGTTGATTCATGACGATCTGCCGGCGATGGATAATGATGATTTTCGTCGGGGTCGTCCGACGAGCCATAAGGTTTATGGAGAGGCGATGGCGATTTTAACGGGCGATGCGCTGCTGGCGTTTGCGTTCGAGTTGATTGGGAGGCATTATGAGGGGACGGCGGAGCAGAAGGGGAGGTTGATGGCGGAATTGGCGGAGGCGACGGGCGCGGGTGGGATGACGGGAGGTCAGGTGCTGGATATGGAATTTGGCGACGCGACCCGCGGGTTGGTGGAAGCCCAGGAGGTGCATCGGTTGAAGACGGCGGCATTGATTCGCTGTGCGTGTCGGCTTGGGGGGATATGCGCGGGTTCGGAAGAGGAAGCGTTGGGGGCGGTGAGCGAGTATGGGATGAAACTTGGGTTGGCGTTTCAGGTGGTGGATGATTATCTGGACCAGACGTCGAGCCAGGCGGAGATGGGGAAGGGCGTGGGGAAGGATGCGGCGATGGGTAAGCCTAATTACGCGGTTCTGACGAGTCCAGATGAGGCGTGGGCGAGGGCGAGCGAGTTGATTTGCGAGGCGAAGAACGCGATTGGGAGATTTGGGGCGAAGGGGGAGGCATTGATGGAGCTGGCGGAGACGGTGCTTCGGCGGAAGTCGTAGGAGGAGAGAAGAAGTGGGAAGGTGTGAAAGTGGGAAGGTGAGAAGGTGTGAAAGAGAAATTGAAGATTGCAAAATGTAAAATGCAAGGTGCAAGATGTAAAAATTGAAGAGGAAGAGGGGGAGAAGAAGATTGTTGAATGGATGGAGTTGTTTTGGGAAACTTGTTTTTGTGGGAATGAAGAAAAAGACGGGACAGGAATACGAATAAAGAACGATGAGGCGTTACGGCGCAGCTTATATGGAATGAAAGGGTGCGGAGAGAGGCACCAGGCAAGAGGAAGATGAAATGAGTTTGTTGGAGACAATTAATAGTCCGGCGGATTTGAAACGGTTGTCGGTGGATCAGTTGGCGGAACTGGCGAAAGAGGTTCGTTCGACGATCGTCAAGACGGTGTCGCATACGGGGGGGCATGTGGCGAGTAATTTGGGGGTGGTCGAGCTGACGCTGGCGATACAGTATTGTTTTGATCTTCCGGAGGATAAGCTGCTTTGGGATGTGGGGCATCAGTGTTATGTGCATAAGTTGGTGACGGGGCGGCGGGACAAGTTCGAGACGCTGCGGCAGGCGGGCGGGATCAGCGGGTTTCCGGATGTTGGGGAAAGCCCGTATGATATGTTTTCGGTGGGACACGCGGGGACGGCGATAGCGACGGCGGTGGGGATGGCGCAGGGTGAATCGCTGGCGGGGCGACAGTCGCGTGTGGTGGCGGTGGTGGGTGATGCGAGTATTGTGAATGGATTGTCGTTTGAAGGGTTGAATAACGCGGGGGTGCTCAAGCGACAGTTTCTGGTGGTGCTGAACGATAATGAGATGGCGATTGATGTGACGCAGGGGGGATTGGCGAAATATTTGACGCGGTTGCGATTTACGCATACGTATGAGGATTTGAAGCGCCGGGCGCAGCAGATGCTGGAGTTGATTCCGATGGGCGGGCTTGGCAAGTCGATGATGGATAGTTTGCTGCATTTGAAGCAGGGCCTCAAGAGCGCGTTGACGCCGGGGTTGATTTTTGAGCAGATGGGGTTGACGTATCTTGGGCCTTTGGACGGCCATAATCTGCCGATGCTGATTCGGGCGTTGAACGTGGTGAAAGATGCGCCGTATCCGATCTTGCTGCATGTTCAGACTCAGAAGGGGAAGGGGTATGGATTTGCGACGTCGGATCCGTGCAAGTTTCATAGTCCGAGCGGGTATGATCTGAATGGGGACGAGGCGACGATCAAGCCCGGTAAGATCGGGAAGAAGAGTTTTACGGCGGTGTTCGGAGATACGCTGGTGGAGTTGGCGGAGGAGGACCCGAAGGTGGTGGCGTTGACGGCGGCGATGCCGGACGGGACGGGGCTGGTGAAATTTCGCGAGCGGTTTGCGAATCGCTATTTTGATGTGGGGATTTGCGAGAGCGCGGGTGTGGATATTGCGGCGGGTTTGGCGAAGTCGGGATTCAAGCCTGTGGTGGCGATTTATTCGACGTTTATGCAGCGTGCGTTCGATCAGATATGGCAGGAGGTGGTTTTACAGAAACTGCCGATGGTGCTGTGTATGGATCGGGCGGGGCTGGTGGGGTCGGACGGTGCGGTGCATCATGGATTTTGCGATGTGAGTTATTTACGTGCGTTGCCGGGGATGATTTGTTGTGCGCCGGCGGATGAGTGGGAGCTTCGTGAGGCGATGAAATTTGCGTTGGCGTCTGGGCGGGCGGTGGCGATTCGTTATCCTCGGGATTATGTACCTGAGCCTGTGGGGTCGGTGGAGGCGTTTGAATTGGGTAAGGCGCGGGTGGTTCGTCGAGGCGGGGACGCGTCGATTCTGGTTTATGGGGCGCTGGTGCACCAGGCGATGAGTGCGGCGGAGGTTTTGTCGGTGCAGGGGGTCGAGTGTTCGGTGATTTCGGCGCGGTTTGCGAAGCCTTTGGATGAGGAACTTATTACGGGGTTGTTCACGAGTGGTAAGCCTGTTGTGATGGTGGAGGATCACAGTGTGACGGGTGGTTTCGGCAGCGCGGTGATGGAGATGTTGGCTGGTCG
This sequence comes from Phycisphaerae bacterium, assembly GCA_012514125.1. Lineage (GTDB taxonomy): Bacteria > Planctomycetota > Phycisphaerae > JAAYCJ01 > JAAYCJ01 > JAAZAW01. The sequence goes on from JAAZAW010000356.1 coordinate 14,621, forward strand.
CGGGGTGAAGGTGGACCTGAGGCGGGTGTCTCATTTGGGGATTCCGGGCGATGAGTTTGTGGCGCATGGGAGCAGGAATTGGCAGCTTGAGAAGACGGGGTTGGATTCGTTGGGGATCGCGCGAGCGGTGGCGGGTTTGATGGCGGAGAACGGGCTGAAGCTTCGGAAGGTGTCGGAACCGGGTTCGACGAATTGCGGATTGCGATTGGCGAAGTAATTATGAGTGAGAGGACACGAACCATTTTGTTGCTGGCGGATTTTCATCGTGCCGGTGTTGAGCCGGTGATTCACGAGTTGAAAGATCGTCTGGAAACGATCAGCCGAGTTGAGTTGGTGGATTTGCGTACGAAGGAAGAATTGCGGCGCCACGGGGGCGACCTGGCGGTGGTGTTGGGTGGGGATGGGACGCTTTTGAGTGTGGCGAGAAAGATGGCGGGGAATGAGATTCCGATTTTTGGGGTGAACCTGGGGAAGCTTGGCTATTTGGCGGAGTTTGGGGTTGACGATCTGGATTTGATTATAGAGATGATCCGAGAAAATCGGGTTGGATTTTCGCGGCGGATGATGCTTTGTGCGTGTTTGAAGAATGGGCGGGAGAATTTTGTATCGTTGGCGGTGAACGATGTGGTGGTGCAGGCGGGGCCGCCGTTTCGGATGATCGAGCTTAAGATCAGTATTGACGGGTTGGAGTTGACGACGATCAAAGGGGACGGGGTGATTATTGCCACATCGACGGGATCGACGGGGCACAATATTTCGGCGGGCGGGCCTGTGGTGGATTCGTCGATATCGGCGGTGGTGCTCACGCCGCTCAATGCTCATTCGTTGACGCATCGGCCTTTGGTGGTGTCGAGTTCGACGGAGATTTGTATAACGGCGGAGCGGGTGAACAGTGGAAGCGCGGTGATTATCGATGGTCAGGTGACTTGTCCGCTGGGTTCGAAGTCGGTGATCAAGATCGGTCCTTCGGAGAATTATTTTCTGTTGGTGCATAATCCGCGTTACAGTCGATGGCATACGCTTCAGACGAAATTGAATTGGGGGATAGGGGTGAATTATAAAGATGAAGTTGGAAGTTAAGAAGTTGGAAGTTGCGGTGGGTCAATATGAAAATAGTTGAAGCGACGTGATTTCATGACTTGAAAAGACGAACACGCTTCCTTATGGTTGCGTTTTATGAAGAGAAATTTAACGCCAGGATGAGGTGCTCCAGATGAATAAAATCGAGAAGCGATTTTTGATTGAAGAAGGAACCGAGGTTTATAGTGGGAATGAATTGCTGCTCAAGGGAGTTTTTGAGACACCTGGGGGTGTTCATTTATTGACGGGATATCCGGGGTCGCCTATTGCTACGTTTTTCGATTTGTTGGGTGGGATGTCGGAGTTGGTGAAAGAGCGGGGGATTTGCGCGCGGATGGCGAATAACGAGGCGATTGCGGTGGCGATGGTGAATGGCAGCCAAATGATGCCGATGCGTGGGCTTTGCGCGTTTAAGAGCGTGGGGGGGCATGTGGCGGCGGATGCGCTGGCGCTTGGGAATCTGTCGGGGTCGCATCCGGGAGGCGGGGCGGTGATTGTTTTTGGGGACGATCCGTGGTCGGAGTCGACGCAGGTTCCGGCGGATAGTCGATATTTGTGTCAGCATTTGCGGATGCCTGTGCTTGAGCCTTCGAATTTTCAGGAAGTGAAGGATTTTGTGCCGATGGCGTTTCGATTGGGGAACGCGTCGGGACTTTATATGGGATATATTTTGACGACGGTGCTGGCGGATGGTGGGGCGAGTGTGACGGTGGGGAAGAATCATTGGCCTGAGATTTCGATGAATCATCCGACGGCGATCAGGACGGACGAGTTGGATTTGGCGAATACGGTGTTGTTGCCGCCTCGGACGGGTCGGAAAGAGGTGGGGATGTCGGTTCGGGTGGAGAAGCTGTTGTCGGAGGCGCGGGCGGTGGGGGTGAACAAAATCCAGGGCGTATTTGGACGGAGCAAGGTAGGGTTTATTGTTTGCGGGGTGGCGCATGCGTATTTGATGGCGGCGTTGGATGAGTTGGGGTTGTCGGATCGGTTCCCGATTTTGAAGATGGGGATGACGTATCCGATCGACGATAAGCAGGTGGCGGAATTTGCGTCGGTGTTGGACGATGTGGTGGTGATCGAGGAGCGACGGGCGTTTTTGGAGACGCAGATCGCGGAGGCCCTTACACGGGCGAGGCAGCTTAACCCGGGCATGAAGTTTGCGAATTTGTGGGGTAAGAAGTTTCCGTCGAATCATGAGGGGTTCCCGGCGGTTTTGGGGTTGCATCCGTCGATGGTGATGGAGAAGGTCATTCGATTTTTGCGGTTGGCAGAACCTGCGACGAGCGCGCGGTATGCGCAGAAGTTTGAGAGTGAGCTTGGTGTGATGCGGAAGACGGAGATGGGGTCTTCGGCGGTGGTGAGTCGCACACCGACGTTTTGTCCGGGGTGTCCGCACAGGGATTCGGCGAGTGTGCTGTTGGATATTCGCAAACGCTTTATGGACGCGGCATATATGAAGAAGCATCATCACCGCAAGCCGATGGACCTGGTGTTTCATGGGGATACGGGGTGTTATTCGATGTTGCTGTTTCCGCCGAATGAGCAGTTGATGCACAATTACAGCGGGATGGGGCTTGGTGCGGGGACGGGGGCCGGGATCGATCCGTTCATCACCAACAAGCAGGTGGTGTTTATGGGGGATTCGACGTTTTTTCATTCGGGTCAGTTGGCGATCAGCAACGCGGTGAAGCAGCGTCAGGATATTACGTTTATTATTTTGGACAATCGGATCACGGCGATGACGGGACATCAACCGACGCCGGGGATCGAGTGGGATATTCTGGGGGATGAGACGCCGAGGCAGGATATCGATGAGATCGTCAGGGCGATTACTTCGACGGTGAAGTGTAAAGTGGTGCGATCGAATCCGGCGGATCATGGGACGTATAAGAAATTGCTGGAAGAGACGATTCTTGAAGACGGGGTGAAAGTGATTATTGCGGACAAGGAGTGCGGGATTGTTCGCAATCGGCGGAAACTCAAGGAACAGCGAGAGGAGTTGCGTCGCAGCGGATTTTTGGCGAAAGAAGTTTTTATGAACGTAACGCCGGAGATTTGCGAGTATTGTTTGCAGTGCACGACGATGACGGGATGTCCGGGGTTGAACATCGAGCAGACGGCGTATGGGGCTAAGACGGTGACGGATTTGTCGTGGTGCGTGAATGACGGCGCGTGCGCGGAGATCAAGGCGTGTCCAAGTTTTGAGCAGGTGGTGGTCTTGCGGAATAAGCCGCCGCGACCCAGGGGGCATCAGATTCGGCTTGAGAAATTGCCGGAGCCTAAGAGTCGATTTTCGGGGACGGTATGGCGGGCGCATCTGGCGGGTGTGGGCGGGATGGGGATTGGACTGGCGACGTCGATTCTGGTGCGGGCGGGATCGCGCGAAGGATATAAAGTTTTGTTCGCGGACAAAAAAGGGTTGGCGATCCGCAACGGCGGGGTTTACAGTCAGATGACGTTTTTCAAGGATAACGTCCATCGGACGGCGGGGATGCCGTATGGTGCGGCGGATTTGATTATCGGGATGGATATTCTCGAAGCAACCCGGGCGGTCGATCCGAAGGGGATGTTCAGAGTGGCGTTGCCTGAGAAGACGACGGCGGTATTGAATACGGACAAAACGCCGACGATTTTGAGTTTATGTCAGAAGGAGGATTTCGATCCGGCGAAGCTGGAGGAGATGATCAAGAGCCGGACGCGTGCGGATGGATATTTTTCGCATCCGATCTCGACGATTTGCGAGCGGCTTTTCGGGACGAAGCTTTACGCGAATATTACGATGCTTGGGTTGGCGTATCAGCAGGGACTGATTCCGGTATCGCTGGAGAATTTGGAGTGGGCGATCAGTCAATCGGTGAAGGTGGATTTCAAGAAGAATATGCGGGCGTTTAATCTGGGCAGGAAACTGGCGGCGCATCCGGAAGAATTTGTGGATCGTTCGGAACCTAAAACGATTGCCCGGGTGGTTCGTGAGAAGATGAATATTCTTGAGCGGACGAGGCTGGGGGGCCAGGCGAGGGCGCGGCAGTACAAGTATCTGCTGCATTCAAATCTTCGGGCGTGCCGGGAACTCGATAAGCAGACGATGTGCGATATTGCTTTGCGGGTGTACGATTTGATTAATTACGAGGGAATTGCGTATGCTCAGAAATATCTCGATTGCATCAAGACGGTTTATCGGAAAGATCGAGCGGAATATGGGTTCGCGGTGACGCGGTCGGTGGTGTGGAATTTGTACAAATTGATGTTGATCAAGGATGAGTTCTGGGTGTCGCATGTGCTGACAAGTTATGAGAAACAGCGGCGGGATCATCACCGGTATAATGTGAATCCGGCGAATGGCGACCGGATTAAATACAAACGTGTTTTTCATCCGCGGATTTTTGGCGTGATGGTGAGTTTGCCGATGCCGCACTGGATGATGTACGCGATGAAGCAGTTGAAATTTGTTCGTCGATATCTGCCGATGTTCCATCGTGAAGATCGGAACTTTTTACGATGGTATCGACGGTTGCTTGAGGGGATGAGCTATCGGAACGAGAGGGAATATCAACAGTTTCTTTCGGCGATTGCTTGCGTGGATCAGGTAAAAGGATATCGAGAATATCGGACCCCGACGATGGAAAAGGCGCGGCGTGAGGCTGAGGCGATTTTGAGTAAGTTGCCTTTAAATCCGGGGGATTGCGGCGGGAGCAAGCTTTTCAAAAGCGCTGATTTTGCCCAGCCTGACAGGGATTTGGCAGGAGCACGTGAGATGCGTATAATTAATAAAGTGATGAGTATGTTCAAGCAACGATAGGCATTAAGCGTTGGGCTTTGGATTTTTGGGTTGATAGAAGCGAATTGGAACGCCGATATTGGGATAATGAAACGACGGCGCGTTATGATGCGCCCTGCGTGAAGGAGTTTTAAGATGAATCGACCCATAATAATCGTCGTAATAATAGTTGGATTAGGAAGCGGATTGGCGTTTGGTCAGATTCAGAGGAATGTTCTGGATGCTTCACCGCAGATGGGAGCAGGGGGGTATAATCGTCCCACACCCGTTTACCAGGGCGGATACGGCGGGGGCGGATTCGGGAATTTGTACATTACAGGAAACGTAACTGGTGGCAAGCAATTTCGAGGGAGAATTCCCTATACCGATCCGACGCAATTTCGGGGGAATCTGGGTAGCAGTTATTTAAGCTCTTTTGAAAGCGAGGCTCCGAATCTTCAGCGTGTGGAAAGCGGGATGACCGGTGGGGTGACGATGCCGTTTTTTAATCGCAGTTCCACAATTTTGCCGTTATCGGCGATTCGAGAAAATTATAATACGCCGGGCAGTTCGCTGCCGAGGACCCAGGTGTTGCCGCAGTCGCCGTCGTATTTGACGGGGGCGACACTGGAACGATCTTATACACAGTCGATGCAGGAGCAATTGCCGGCGGCGATTCGCTCCAGCGATGTATTGGTGCCGAATGTGGCGATACCGGAAGTGACGCCTGAGGAGGCGTATTTACGGCCTATGGATACGACGAAGCGGGAAACGCCGGAGATTCCTTTGGCAGAGCGAAAGCGTATCGAGGAACAGCGGATAAGCGAAGAGATGATGCCTGAGCCGATGATCGAGACTCCGGAGATTCAAGAGATCAATCAGGCGCCGGCGGATCGGGATTTGTCGGGATGGCTTAAAGAGCAAGCGGAACAGGCGGAACGCGCGTCGCAATCGCGATTGATCGCAGGACCGCAGCAGGAATATGCTGAAAGCGCCAAACGATTGGCGGTTCAGGGTAAGGAGATGCGCGGGGCGCCGGGGGCGGCGACTCAGCCTGCGAAAGAGACTCTGGCGCGAGCGGTGAGACCTTCGGGTCAAAGCGGGCAGGTGGTTGTGACGACGCTGGCGGGAAGAGGGAGCGAGGCGTTTGACCTGACGATGCGGTCGGGACATAAGTTGATGAACCAGGGGCGATTTTATGATGCCTATCAGGTTTATGTTCAGGCGGCATCGATCAAACCTGATGATCCGCTGGCGGTTTATGGACAAGCCAACGCCCTGATTGCGGCGGGAGAGTTTCGGTCGGCAGGCGAGCGGCTGCGACGGGCGATGGAGATGTTTCCGAAGTTTGTTCATTTGACGATCGATGGGGCGCGGCTGTTGGGGAGCAAAACGATTCTGGAACGGCGGCTTGGGCAGGTGAGAAATCTGTCGATCAAAAATGACGATCGCGATCTTGTGTTGCTGGCGGGATATTTGGAGATTCTGGCGGGCAATCATGAAGCGGGGTTGAAGCTGATTGGAAATATTGACGAGAAATAAGGGCGGCAGAAGAAAAAACAGGGGGATGTGAAGGTTTTCCTGGGGGCAGTCCAGCAGTATGATTGTTTATACGTGTTATTGTTTACCTGAACTGTTTGGGTTATTTTTTGAAAAAGTCTTTTTTTCTTGTTGATCTCCGCATTGGGTATTATAATCCTAACGTCGGCTTTAATAAATAGTTAAATGCTTGAAGAGTGTGTCGAAGGATGTTAAGATAGAGACGGTATGGTTTCAAAACCTCAGACAACATACGAAGTCCTTGAAGGCCCACGCTGACGGTAATGAACCTGTTAATTTAAGATTAACGAGTAGCAGACCCGCTTTAGAAGCAGAAAACAGTTGCTAGGAGCGCAAGATGACCAAACATAAATCAAAATTCCTGTATTTCGCGGGGGCGATATGTCTTTTGTCGGGGTTGTTCGCCGGCTGTGGAGCGACGGATTTGTTTAACGATCAATTCTTGAATCAGTTTTTTCCGGACTTGGGCGGGTCGTTGTCGACGATTCGGGGCAAGGGACCTTTGACGATTGTTCTGGAGAATTTGACGATCGAGGCGCGACACCAGGAATATGCGACGATGGGAATCAGTTATATTGATTCTACGGGAGCACCGCAGTCTGTATCTCGGCGGACACTTTTGGCGGTTCCGGAAGAAGATCGGAACCCGGCGAGCGCGGATTTTGATCCGAGGTATCGGGAGATTATTATTCTTGATTGCGGGATTCAGGAAATATGGTTTTCGGGAACGGTGTATCGAACGACGATAGAAGAAAAAGATGAGACGGTGACGTTGGGGAATGAAGAAAGCGTTCAGATCAATTTTGCGACGGCGTCGGTGGTGAAGAGCCAGGACGAGGAAGGGGAGTTTGAGTTCTTTACCCAGGATTTTTCGAATTTTTCGGCAGTTCAGATTCCGACGGCCCATTTGCAGGTGACGAGGCATTATAAGTGTGGGGATGTGATTGTCGTGGGGTTGCTGGATCAGCGTGGTCCTAACCGGGCGATTGTTCCGCAAGTTTATGAAAGCGATTATGTGGACGCGAACAGTATTCCGGGTGAATTTGGACCTACCGAACGGTTTGTGCCGGATGTGAACAATTCGCGGCTTCGTCAGGAATATCGATATCCTGTGGGTTATGTGGTGATTCCGCTGGTGATGCCGAATTTGACGGGCGTTTACAGTGCGACGTCTGCGATGATTGATATTGCGGCGGCGAATGCGGAAGGTGTGACGGATTAACGAAAATAAGTTTGATGGGATCTAATTTAGATAAGGAGCATCCCGGAACATGAAGGTGAATAAAATACAACGCGTGAGCATTGGCGTTTGCCTGCTGGGTTTGATGACGATGCTGGTTTCGTGCGGTGGGGCGGCTTTTTTGGATATATTTAATCCGGATTTTGTCGCGGATACGGGTCTTAAGCCTGATGCGAACGGTCAGGTGACGCCGAATCTTCAGGAATATTTGTGGCTGAAGGTGACAAATCAGACGAATTTCCCGGCGCAGATTCGGGTGGCGATCAAACGGGCGGAGACGGGAGAGGAATTTTTTGAAACATCGCTCATGGGGAATCAGACGATTGGGAAATTGATCGAGGGATGTAATTCGGAGACGAATCCTGTTTTGAACTTATATATTCCGAACCTGGGCGAAGTCGGCACCGGAGAGGATCCGATGGTGGTTCCGGTGGCGCAGGCGTTGGTGATGGTCAATGGAGTGCCGGTGATTATTCCGGAATCGCAGTTACCGGGTGTTTTAAGTGTTCGAACCGATTTTGAATGCGGCGACACGGTGGAATTTGTGATTCATAACAGTTTTTCGGATGCGGATCGGTTCAGAATCAGTGCTTTGATTTATGATGGAAACACCGAGCCGACGGAATCGGAATAATCGAATAAGGCATAAAATCGGGAGTAAATATCATGATGCGAAAAGCGATAAAAATAAAGTTGGCGGGGATGATTCTGAGCGTGAGTCTGGCGGGTGTGCCGGGATGTGCGACGGCTGGTTTTGTGAATCCTTTTGAATATCTCACGCAAATTGTTTCTGTCGATAGTACGAATCTTTTTGTTGAACTTTATACCGCCCTTTTGAATATCGGAATGGCGGCGACTGATATGGCCGAGACGGAATCAAACATGTAGATGGGGCGTCGACTAGATGTTTTAGCCCTTTTGCCTTAATCAACGGGCCCAAATAGAGGTAAACAAGCGTATGGCGGGTTTGGGTAGAGATAAAGTGACGATCAAGATTCCCCGTGAGCTGTACGGAAATTTGCAGGGGTTGATTAAAAACACGGGGTTCGGATCGGTGACGGAATTTATCGTTCATGTGCTGCGCGATGTGGCCAGTGGGGGCGAGTTGCAGGTATCGGAAACCGAGGACGGCAAAGAAGCGGGGTTAAGTTCTCAGGAAATCGATCTGGTTCGCAAACGTCTCAAGGCGCTGGGGTATATTGAATAAATTGAATCGACGCCGATATTGTCCCTTTGATCTGTCGGCAGGTTTGAAACTGAATTTTCCGTTCGCAAGAGATGATTGTGAACATTTTCCGACACTCACACGCAATCTGATCCTTTCTTTTTGACAGGAATGTTATTGTCATGGGCAAATTTGAACAACAGCCGGCGCTACCGGCGAGATTTTTGGATTTTTACAGGCAATTGCTGGGTGAAAATGCCGAGGACGAGATTCACGCATTGCTCAAAGGAGCAGGCGAGAAGGTGGTAAGGACTGTTTTTTCCCTGAGCGATTTTTCGGAATTGGAAAGGATCGTGGGCGAATTCCAGATGACGCTGCCAGGCAGTGGCGAGGGGCAATCGCGGGTGATTTTCGAAGATGCGATGGCGGTAAGCAATGAATTGGTGAGTTGTCTGTCGCGGAGCACGGCGTTTGAGCAGGGGAAGTTTTATATTCAGTCGTTTGCGAGTTATTTTGTGATTCGCATGTTGCCGATCGCGGGGGCGGAGTATGTGCTCGATCTTTGCGCCTCGCCGGGGGGCAAGGCATTGCATTGTTATGACCGGATGGAGCGAAAGCGTCCGGTGATCGTGAACGAGCCTGCGGGCGCCAGGCGGATGAGGCTGACATCGGTGCTGCGGACCTATGACGCTCGAGAACTGCCGGTGCTGGGGATTGACGGGGGATTGATATGTCAGTTTCTGGCGAATGAAATTCCATTGATTGTGCTCGATGCGCCGTGTTCGGGTGAGGCGCATATTTTGACTCAACCCCAGCGGAGGCGGGAATGGACACCGAAGCAGACGATGATGCTGGCGAGACGGCAATTAGGATTGCTCTCGGCGGCGGTGCATGCACTGAAGCCCGGGGGATTGATACTTTATTCGACTTGTGCGCTTTCGCCGTATGAAAACGAGTTGCTGGTCGGCGAGTTGCTCGAACGAACGGAAGGGGCCGTCGAGCCTGTGCGATGGCCTGGAGAGGGCGAGGCGGAACTTGAAAAATTGGGCGTGAATTTCAGGCCTTTGGAGCAGGTGAAGGGACAGGCGATCGATCCGCGGATCGTGGAGTGTGGCTGGCGGTTTCGGCCTGTGGATTTTGGCGAGCCATTTTTTGGGATTTTGCTGACCAAGAAAAAATCGACGATGCCGAAAAAGCCGATCGAGCCTTATCCGGTGGTGTATGAAAAATCGCGAAGCAAAGACCGATGGCGGAGCATTCGGGTAGGACCTGGACGCCGGGAATTTCTTGCCCCGGTGCATTGGCCTGAATTGCCTGGTTTGCCTTATTTACATTTGGGAAGATAAGTGATTTGGGGGAAAATGGGGAATGGAACAATGTGGGGGTATTGGGGGAATCCCTGGACAAGCGCCAGGGTAATTTTTGCAGCCCCCGTATTTTTACCCGGCTCGGCTCATATTCAGGGTTTGAGCCGGTTGCGTTTTTGACAGGTTTTTAGAAATTTTTTTCTGGAACTAATTTTTCCCGTTCTCGCCATGCTGTAAAAGTTCGATATCTTTCGTTTGAATTTGAATGTGAAGTCTGGGTGAAAAATGAAGTAATCTTACGCAAGTTTTTTGTAAAGATTTCTCTTAAATCATATTTAATTCAATATGTTATGTTAATACGTGGTCGATTTTTCGGGAAGGTAAAAAAATAAAAGCGACCGCGGGGTGATACAGTGCGGGGGGGACACTGTACCTGAAGAGGGGAGGACTGACCCACGGTCGCAGTTTTTTTATTTTTAAAGATCGTTAATTTTGCACAACATGATAATCATAGCATAACGAAATTTTATTTTCAAGCATTCCCAAAGAAAAATTTACTTTTTATTTCATTTTCCCAACAGGATTGGATTTTGCTAAAATCTCATGTGTTCTGACAAATATATTATACGCACGTGAATCCCAAAGAGCGATAAAAATTTTCCAATTTTATTTTTTCTCTCTATTTTTCCAGGAGTATCGAAAACATGATTTCGTGTCGGTTACAGGGAAATCTGAGGGTGGATGCAGGCAACTTTATCGGACCTTCATGCGGGGGGATTTAGAAAATTTCTTTTTTCGGAGAGTTCATCGGAAAAGAAGGGTGATTTTTTAAACTTTTTATTTTACCAGCCGATAATAGATATGCGGATCGGTATGTATTTATTATGATATCATGGTATTTCGAGTAAGGTATGGGTCAAACAATGGATATGCCGCCGGTGCATAAAATAGCGGAGCTTTCGCGGGAAGATGTCATAGAGGCCCTGCTTCATTTTCCGGGGACATTCAAATTTGATTTTACGCTGGAGTATCTTGAGAATTTGACGACGGAGCAGCTTCAGCACATGTTGCTGGCGGCGTATATTCACGCAAGCCGGGAAAAACGGAAGTTGGCGTAGAGCTAAGGTTACAAGACAGACGAACGAGGTTGTAAAAAAAGTAAAAGCCGTGGAACGCCTTTCTTCGATTGACGTTCCACGGCTTTTTTATTTATTACGATCAACCATGATTTTTGCCGCAGCATTTTTTATATTTTTTGCCTGATCCGCAAGGGCAGGGATCGTTGGGTTTTACCTTGGGGGTATCGCGGCGAATCGTCTTGGTTACGGTTGCCTGTCCTTGTTGCTGCATGGCGGCTTCTCGATCGGCTTGAGTGAACGAGCCGTTGGCCTGGGCGTGCTGGGCTTCCTGACGATCCCAGACACTGCGGGCTTGGAGCGCGCCGTTGCTTGAAATCTGGACCTTGAGGATCAGATCGGAGACCTGATCGCGAATCTGGTCAAGCATGCGGTAGAACATCTGCGTGCCCTCGCGTTTGAATTCGATTTTGGGGTCTTTTTCGGCGTAGCCTCGCAGGCCTATGGAACTCTTGAGGTGGTCCATTGCCAGGAGATGTTCCTTCCAGACACTGTCGCAGACGTTAAGCAGGACGAATTCTTCAAGCCGGGTGAGTTCCTGTCGCAGGAAGGCACGGCCGGTGTTGAGCAGCGAAGCTCGCACCTGCTCGTCGGATTGACTGTCAAATTTTACGGGAGTGGCGAACCGTTGCTGTGCCCAGGTTTCGAGGGCTTGTCGATTGGTGCCGTTTTGATCGATGGCCTGATCGACTTCGCGTTTGAGTCCGTCTTTTTCAAGGGCGAATTCGGAGAGATTGATCAGATCGGTGCGAATCTGGTTGAGGTCTTTGTTCTGCAGGTGATCGGGCGTCCA
>JAAZAW010000357.1 GCA_012514125.1 Phycisphaerae bacterium
TAAGTCAAACGACGTTTTATTAACTTTTATCTTATGCTTGTAACTTATAATATGGTTGCCAGCGGGATTATCTCCTGAAGGTGCTGGGATTCACTCTGAAAGAATGAACCGGAAAATTTTCATGCGGTTACCCTGAATTATGCCAGGTTCATACGTGGCCGGTATTTTCGGCGCATAAAGCAGGCCGATCTGGGGTCTCCAAGTCGGCCTGGTTTTAATTTTACCACTTCGTGTATTCAATTGTTATGAATACAAAAATCAAAGGGTATATTCATTTATAAATTAACGGGGTTTAGCCGTTGATTTTGGTATTTACGTAATTGACAATTGTATTGACGGTAAAGAGATCCGGCATGCGATTGATGTCTGGGTCTTTTTCGAAACTTGCAAAATCGGCATGCGGCATGCGGCGTTTGAGTTCTTCAAGGCCTTTGGGGGTCACTTTCCCGTTTTCGATAAAATCGGCATTACTCAGGATATTATCGGGAAAAAGCTCTCCGCGAGGAATCTGGATGCCGAAAGCCTTTTCGAGCCGAAATACGATATCGAGGAAATCGATACTTTCGGCGCCGAGATCGCCCGTCAGTGTGGAATCCTGCTGAACTTCGTCTTCATCGACACCCAAAGCATCGACAAGCGTTTCACGTACTTTTTCGAAAATTTCATCGCGGCTTAAACCCATACCTTTGACCTCCACATGTGGCTATTATTATTTTAAAATACCAGTTTAGTTTATCAGGTAACACATTTCAATATCTTTAATGTCTTTTACACCGAATATTTTTATTGATCTGTCAACGCTTCCGGGCCGCCGAGCAATCTGAACCGGATTTTCAGATGTTCGACCAATTTCTGATCCTGCGGGCCCCAAGCGGCGACTTTGTCGGTCAGATTATAGTGCATCAGCGTCAGCCGGGCCTTGGCGGTCGATTGACCGTCCACGGTACATTGCGTCTTAAAGCCACTGGTCTTATCGTCGATTTTGATCGCTTCGGCGGTAACTTCCATACGGTCGCCCGGAGCGACGAAAGTGCCGTAGCTGACATTTCGGGCTTCCTGGAGAAGAATGACGCTATTGGCGTAATTCTGTGAGACTCGCACCAGCCAGGAGGCGGTTTCGACCATGGCTTCGAGCATCAGGACGCCTGGCAGAACCGGAAAGGTCGGAAAATGATCCGCCAGGTATTCCTCCGCCAGTGACAATTGCTTATAGGCGGTTGCCACTTTTCCCGGTTCGATTTTCGTCAATTTGTCGATCAAAATAAACTTCAATGTTTTTCACTCTCATTTAGAGCTGATTTATCAGCCTAACTTAGCTACCATAAAATAAACAAGCCGTCGCAGACAACGTCTACCGGCTTGTCATTATAGTAAAGAATGTTTTCTATCGGATTCAAATTGGAATTTCAAGTAAAAACTTGCCTCAGACGGGGTGTAGTGTTTTATTATTCATCGAGTTGTCCGAAAGTTAATCCCAAAGGCAAAGGATCAGGCTGCAAACAGGTCGTCGTCAGGTCGATATATTTGTCTTTGCGGGCGGCGTCGTGGACCGATTCCATAATATCCACGACGTGAAACGCCAGTTGACCGTTGGGGCGAACAGGCCTGCCGGTTCGAATCGCATAGGCAAGATCGGCGACACCGATTCCACGGCCATAGCCTGAATAAGCATCATTACCATAAGGATGCGTCAGCGGGATTTGGGTCCAGTCTTTTGAGTCGTGTCGGAACACATGAACAACTCCGCCGGTGCAGTTGGGGTCCGGAGTGCTCAAAGTTCCCTGTGTACCATAGATTTCAATATACGGAAGCTGAGCCTTCCAGACATCGAAGGACATCAGGACCGTCCCGACCACGCCGTTGGCAAATTCCATGATACCATTGATATGGGTCGGAACTTCGACTTTGATCATCTTACCGAACTTGGGTTGACTGGTAATTTTCCGTTCCGGGAAGCTGACTTTCGTTGCGCCGGAGACTCGTTTGACAGGACCGAGCAGGTTGATCAGTGCCGTGAGATAGTAGGGTCCCATATCGAACATTGGGCCACCGCCGGCTTCATAATAAAACTCCGGACTCGGATGCCAACTCTCGTGGCCATGACAGGTCATAAAGGCGGCAGCCCCGATGGGCGTGCCGATCCAACCGTCGGCGATGAGTTTTCGGCAGGTCTGTGCCCCACCGCTCAGGAAAGTGTCCGGAGCACATCCGACGAGCAGTTTTTTCGAAGCGGCAAGATCGAGAACTTTTTTTCCCTCGACACGATTAAGCGAAAACGGTTTTTCGCTGAAGATGTGTTTTCCGGCTTCGAGAGCGGCGATATCAACCTGAACATGGGCTTTGGGAATGGTAAGGTTAACGACGAGTTCAATTTCAGGATCGTCCAGAAGTTCTTTTACCGTGTAGACTTTCGGGACATTAAATTCGGAGGCCCGGGCTTTGGCTTTTTCCAGGTCAAGGTCCGCACAGGCGACGATGTCGAGAATTTCGAAGGCGGGACAACCTTTAAAATACGCCGGACTGATCGCTCCACAACCGATAATGCCTGCTTTGACTTTTTTATGACGCATTACTGAACGCTCCATGAAGTTGAAAGATGATGATTATCGACCGGCCCAGAGCATGCCGCGGCGCATGATTTCTTTGACTTGTGGAACGTCGAAATCCTTGGCGACATGACCCAGGGCGCTGTAAAAGACTTTGCCGTTGCCATACATCCGCTTCCAGACCTGAGGCATGACTGTTCCTTTGATCCAGGGATAGTGTTCACCGCTGAACGTGGTTGTAGCGAGGACTTCATTGCCCGGATCGACCAGCAGGTAGTATTGTTCGGAGTGCATCTTGAAATAACCGATCCCCTTGACGATAGGATCGTCGGGTTGGGTGATCTCAATCGTGTAATCGATGATGCCGCCGGGATGTTCGACCCACTGGCCGCCCGTCATGAACTGATATTCCGTACAATTTCGAAACGCATCGCACATCCCGCCATGCCAGCCGGCGATACCGACACCACTTTTGACGGCATCGAGCAGACCTCTGGATTGTTCGGGTGAAATCTGGCCCATGGTCCAGCACGGAGTGACAAGATTCAGTGATTTCATCAATTTTCCATCGAGAAAGACATCGAGCGTATCGGCGATTTCTACATGATAGCCTTCGTTGCGAAGTACCTCAGCCATAATTTCAACACAGGCTTTAGGTTCATGGCCATCCCAACCGCCCCAGACCAATAAGGCATTTTTCATTTTATTCTCCTGAAACAAGCTTTCAGCAAAAAAGAAAACGGTTCGTTTATCTGTTTTATTCTCTAAATCGATTGTACGTTCATCTTCGAGTATTTCAAAGAAGATGATCACCCAGCCTTCGAAGGCAGGGTTTGAAATCCGGTCCATTTATACCTGACTGGACTTCAACCAGTTTACACATTAAAATATGGCCATAAAATGGCTGAAATTAACCAATATTTATCTATGATTGACCTGAAAACTTATGAGCGAACGATACATCCACACAATCAGTAAAGCGATTATCCGCTATCCGCCCGGTTCCACCTATGGACCCCGAATCAACGGCAATTATGAGTTTATCTGGATCATTCGCGGAACGTGCCGAATCGAGATCGAAGGAAAGAATTATAACGCTCCTCCCAATTCCGTTTTTTTGCTTCAGCCGGAACAACATATTTTTTTCGAGTGGGACCCGAAGGAAACAACGATCCAGGGATTTATTCATTTCAATCTGCTTCAGGAAATTCCGGGGCTTGGTCCCGTATCATTGTGGCCGACCCAATTAATCCTTGATGAGGACGATGATATTTTGATGCCGTTGCTCAAATACATCGCGGGTATTCGCGAGCAAGGGGATGAGGCGGCAAGGATATTGATCGAATCGGGGATGCTTCAGGCGGTAATTACCTTCGTGAAACGCTGGACGCGGTTTGGAACAGTGGCCCTTTCAAACCGAAATCCGACCCTCAGCGACTTGTATCGCACGATCCATGGGATGCTCGAAAACATGAACAGTCCGGTAATTCATCTGGAGACTCTGGCAAAAAAGGTCAATGTCACACCGGAATATCTGTGCCGATTGACGCGGAAAGGACTCAATATGACACCGATGGAACTGGTGTACCGACTCAGGACTGAAAAAGCGGCCAAACTTCTAAGTCGAACGGATTTACCGGTCAAAAAAATCGCAGAGCTTTGCGGATTTAAGAATGTTTATCATTTTTCACGACGGTTCAGGACCCTGACAGGATCGCCGCCGGCGAAATACCGGTCCCTGGCTAACCAGGGCAAGGTTGTGCCTTCTTCGATATATGAAGTGAGCAATCCCATCCAACGATAATCCGGCAAGGCATTGATTTTTCAGGATTGTTCCTGCGACGCAGCGGGCATGGGACCCAGGAGTTCTTCAATTTTCTGGGCGATATTGTCGGCACGCATGAAAGTTTCGCCGATAAGAACCGCACTGACACCAGCGGCGGCTAATTTTTCGATATCATCGGCGGTTTTGATGCCGGATTCACTGACGACGGCTTCTCGAGATTCATCGTCAAGAAGATTCATCAAGCGAAGGGTATTGCCGATATCGACCGTTTGTGAATGCAGGTCACGGTTGTTGATACCCAGCAAGCTGTAGCGTTCATGCGGGAAACCGACCGTTTTTCGGACCTGCATCAAACTATCGGCGTTATGGACTTCGATGAGGCTTGTCATCTTGAGTGTACTGGCCAGGATCAACATATCCAAAATCTGACTCGAAGAAAGAATCTCGGCGATCAGGAGAATCGCGTCGGCACCATAGGCGCGGGCTTCATAAATTTGATATTCATCGATAATAAAGTCTTTGCGAAGGACCGGCAGCGGTGAAACTCGTTTAACGTCCTGAATATAGTCAAGCTTGCCTTGAAAAAAGGTTTCATCCGTCAGGATACTCAAAGCATCGGCACCGGCATCGGTATAAATTTGAGCAATTTGAGCAGGATCGAAATCGGGACGAATCACTCCGGCGGAAGGCGAGGCTTTTTTGATTTCGGCAATCAGATTGACTTTGCGAATCGGATGTTTGGCGACGGCGGAATAAAAGTTTCTGGGCCTGTTAATCGTCAGGATGCGCGTCTGAAGTTCTTCAACCGGAACCTCTTTTTTGCGAAGTTCGACTTCCTGTTTTTTTACGTCGACAATTTTTTCCAGAACTGTTGCCATTGTAAAAAACCTCCGTTGCTTTTCAGCCCCCTATCGCCTGTTTGTTTTACTGTCATTTTTATTCTATATCGGCATTTTCGACCATCGTGTTCATACGGTCGATCAATTCCTGCCAGCGTTCAAGCATGGTGCCCATTTCGTATTCGAGAAGATCGGCCAATTGAACATAATCGTTATTTTCGAGCGATTGTTTGATTTGCCGGAGTTGATCCACCATGCCCGTAAACAATTGATCGGCGGTTCCCCAGGAAAATTCCACGCTTTCAGGATCGCGGTTGATCAACTTGAAGATACCGAAGACTCCCTGGTACATCTGGTTGAGCAAACCGAAAATCGGCCCCATGCTCTTCACCGCTTCCTGAACCCGGGATTGACGAAACCCATCGACGACCTCTGCAAGGTCTTTTCGGATTGCTATCATGAACTCCTGACACGCGGCCAGTGAATTTTGGAGTAATTCGTTCGGATCGGCAGATTGAAAATCGATGGACGAATATTTTTCAACCGGCTGAGCCAACGTTTCGGTGATCTGATCGGGTGTGACGGTCTGACCGTCGCAAATGATTGTAACAATCATCCTGCCATGATCGAGGAGCGAAGCCCTGACTTCATTAAGAATATCGCCAACGGTTCTGCCGGTTGTTTCAAGTTGTGTAATTTCCTGACCATCAATCGAAATCGTCATAATTATCGTCTCCTGATTGCCCGATGAAGTCATTATAAGAGAATGGATGATGAAACTAAAGGAAAAGTTGGCGGATTTAATCGGATTTGGTTTTTGGGGACGATAGAAGAACCTGAATTTTCCATTTAAGCCTTTTGTTGACCGGACCGGCGCATCGGGTTATGATGATTCGTATTACCTGAAAAACTAAAAAATCACGAGGAAAATTGCATGGGTAAAGCCGGCTCACAGGATGCGTTAATTCGTTTTGGTGTCTCGATGGAACAGGGATTGCTGGAGCGATTTGACAAGCTGATCGCCAAACAGGGTTATACCAACCGATCCGAGGCGTTTCGTGATCTGGCCAGGGCACAACTGGTCCGCGAAAGTTGGCAGGCCAATCGTAGCGAGCAAGTGGCGGTGCTTTCGTTTGTTTATGAACACGAACACGGCGACCTGCTGCATCATTTGACTCACATCCAGCACGATCACCAGGAGATGATTATCTCAAGCCTGCATGTTCATCTGGATCATGACAATTGCATGGAGGTCCTGATCTTAAAAGGCAAGGCGTGCGAACTGGAAAAACTCTCCAAGAAACTTTTGAGCATCAAGGGCGTAAAATTCGGCCAGCTCATGCACGGATCAAGCGGCAAAGATTTATAAGGTGGGATATTTTTCGATTTCCAACTTTTAACTGGCAACGGAATTAAACACAAAAGGAATTGTGGAGGCTGATTCGATGAGGATTATTTCTGGGATGATCTTCGTTTCTTTATTTATTCTCGGTGGGATGGCAGAAGTTGTTCGAGCACAGGAATCGACGTCCACTCAGCCGGTAACCGGCGTCCCGATGGAAAAATTACAGGTGCTCGAACCCACCCAGGGACGGGCAAGAATCGTCAATGCGGGTAATTCTTTTTACTTCATGTTTCGGGTGGAAAAGCTCGATGTGCCGCGAATCGACGTGTCGCTGGTCAATACCATCTGCGAAACCGAACGGGTGAAACTCTCTGCGCAGGGCACTCCCACAGCCATTCAGGGCAATCACTGGGTGCTGATGCTGAACGTGCCGAAGTCCGCAAAACCGGGAGTGTATAACCTGATCATCGACTTTGGCGTCGGATACCAGAAAATTGCCAACGCCATTAAAATCATCGATCAATATAAAAACAAATTCCGTTTCGTACATCTGTCGAACATGAACATCGGCGACCCGACAGCACCGGATTTCGACTATCGTCTCGTCGAGGAAATCAATTTGCTGAACCCTGAATTCATTATCGCCACGGGTGATTTTATCGAAAACGCCGGATTACGGCATGATGCGCAGAGCTGGAAACGGGTAAAAGATTTTCTAAGCCGATTTCACGCGCCAAGCTACATCCTCTGCGGCGACCAGGACGACCCAATCAGCTTTACCAGCCAGATCAATCCGAGTCTGGTGGGAACGCTCAATTACGGTTCATTACACTTTTTTTTCATGATGGATTCGAGCTATCATCCCATCGAGCAAGACACCTCGCAACTTAAAGCGATGATCACCGATTTAACAAATTTGAAAAATACGCAAACGACATTTCTGGTGGGCAATCGCGACAGTCTGGGCGTTTTTGAAGGACTCGCAGCTTTGGGGCAAAACCCGGGCGATATCTTCACGCAAGGCAAGGTTCGATATCTGCTCTTTGGCGGAAGCACGGACTGGGATTTTAAAGAATATGCTCAAAAACTCGCGTCGCTGGAATTGACGGATTTGGCGTATATTCGAACCGCCCAGTCGAGCACCTGTATGAAAAACGGTGGTTCGGGAATAAGTCGTTATCGTGTTTTTGACGTCGATAACGATCATATTCGATACATTTACCCCGACGAACAGGCCAATCACACCGCCCAGCATTCCGTCCCCGCGGGCCGATTGAAAGTGCTCGATCAGGGGCCAAACGACGGATCGCAAAACATCGAGTCTGCCATGGTCGTCAACACCCTAAATCAGTCGTTCGACGCGTGCCGAATCCTATTGCAACTTGCAGGCTCGGACCCCGAATCTGTTTGCGTCGCCAACGGTCAAATCGAACGCGTTATCCCTGCCGGCCAAAATAAGTTATTGGTCTCAGCGATCGTCGATGTGCCGGAAAAAGGCTCGACACAGATCGTGGCTACAAGCAACCCGGACGCGATGGCTCGATATGAGGCGATACCGGTCAAGATGGAACTTCGTTCACCGGAAAAACTGATCTTTACACCAGGCCTCACCTCGACAGGATTGGAATTTTTCTCAACCACCGACAAACTCGAACTGACATTGACCAATACGTCCCAACAAAACATCGCCCTTGCCCTGCAAGTTACGCTCGCAGGCCAGGAATTGATCATCCCGCGTGAATTGTTTTCCCCATCGACTCAACCGGAAAATAATGACCAGAACGAGGATGCTGATGCTTCGAGCAATATGATCCATCTCGCAACAGGTCAAAGCCTCACGATTCCGATTCAACCGGCAGTGCGATTTATTTATCCCGGCAACCATAGCATCGTGATCTACACATTAAACGACCCGCTTCGACGAGCAAAAACATTTCCCGTGAATATCGTCGTCAAAAATCCGTAGAATCGTTTCAGACACTTTGGCAAGAGTGTTTTTTGGGTGACTCATTGCATTTCCAGGCCCCGTATTTTATGATCAACTAAAACTTAAAATTCTATTTTCGTTGGTAAGGATACGCCTCATGAACAATCCAATCGTTATCGTCTGGGATTGCGGTGCGACAAATTTCCGTGCTGTCGCGATTGACTCCAACGGCCGAATTCTGGCTCAGGCCAAGGCCCCCAATCAAACCGTTCCTCAGCCCGGCGGACCGCCCGAATGGCGAATCTGGGATATCGAAAAAATCTTCAGCGATCTGTGCCGATTAACAACTCAGGTGGTTTCACAGATCGACAAAACTCGAATCAAGGCATTGACCATTACAACCTGGGGCGCCGACGCTGCACCCGTCGATCGTGAAGGCAATCTGGTCTATCCGCTGATAAGCTGGCAATGTCCGCGAACCGTGCCCATCATGGAACGTGTCAAAACCCAACTCGACGCGAACGATGTTTTCCGACGCACAGGCTATCAGTTCATGTCGTTCAATACGCTCTTTAAACTGATGTGGATTCATGAAAACGCCCCCGACGCATGGGAAAAAACCTACAAATTCATGAACCATACGGGCATTTTGAACCATCGGCTCACAGGCCGATTCAGTATCGATCCGACCATGGCGGGAACGTCGATGGCGTTCAGCGTCGCCGAACGAAAATGGGATAACGACCTGCTCGCCCTGGCGGGCGCAGACGATTCGATCTGGCCCGATCTGGTCGAACCGGGGCAGGTCATCGGAACCATCCAACCTCAAGCGGCGGAAAAAACTTCTCTGCCGGTGGGACTGCCTGTATTGGCGGCGGGACATGATACGCAGTTTGCGCTCTATGGTTCGGGCGCGGCGTTGGATGAAGCCATTTTATCTTCGGGCACCTGGGAAATTCTGCTGATTCGCACCCACCCGTTCACGCCCGACCAGAAAACCGCGGAATCCGGCATTCTGATCGAACAGGACGCCGCTCCGGGATTGATCGATCCGCAATTTTTAATGATGGCGTCGGGGACACTCGAATGGGTTCGTAAACAATTCTGGTACTCGGACACCGATGAAGGCATCTACGACAAAATGACCGCCGAAGCTCAAAATGTGGCTCCCGGCGCGGGCGGCACGACGTTTCTCGCAAACTTCATGCCCCAGGCAGGTCCCGGCGGCGTCTATAACACCCCCGGCTCGATCATCGGGCTTCACGTCAACAGCTCACGAGGTGAAATTTATCGCGCAGCCCTGGAAGGCTTGTCCATGCAATTGCGACACGCATTGGAGGTCTTCGGTAAAACGATCAAATTTAACGCCCGCGCGATCCGCGTCGTCGGCGGCGGCTCGAAAAACGCCCTGTGGAATCAGATACGCGCCGATGTCACAGGCCTGCCGGTGATCACCACGCAGCACACCGAAGCCACCGTCCTGGGCGCTGCCATGTTCGCTCTCGTCGGCGTCGGAGAATTCGCTTCCATCGAACAGGCGCGAACCGCGATCGACGTAGGTCAAAAAATCATCGAACCCTCCGGCGCCAAAGCAGACTATCAAAACATTTACGACCGATATCAGCGTCTGCTCAAAACCGTCGGACCCAATTACGCAGGTAAAACCACATGAACATCCCGATGCTCGTCGGAAATCTGATTGCCCTCATCGGCTTAATCGCGGCAATCTACTATCTGATTATGACTCAGGGTTATGCTCGCGTCGCACCACCGCCCGATGGAGTTTCGGAATATTTTGTGCATATTATCCGACGCCGGCGTTTCGGCGCGTCGCTGATGATCCTAATCGCCGTCATGTTCTTCATCGCCGCAAACTGGTATATGGATATCAAAACTCCCGACATGAGCATTTTCTGGCTGTTGCTGCTGTTAATGCTTTTTTGGCTTCTGATTCTGGCGGCAATGGATATTCGTGCCGTCAGGAAACTACGCCAAAAAGTGATGAATCGAAATTTCAACCGTTTTAAAACAACCATCGACGAGTTTAAAGACAAAGCCTCCAAGGATACCGACTCATCTGAAAAAAAGAACGATAACGATGACACCGACCACTCATCATAAAAACCAACGAACCATGAATCGGTTAAAAAATGGAATCATCGTCGTCATGGCGGCGATCGTTATCCTCTTGGGAGTCCTGACCGTGTTGATCTATCGTCAAAATCGCCCGAACAATCTCGGCAAGGTGACAATCAACCAAACAACCTTCACCGTCGAAATCGTTGCCGACGAACCAAGCCGCCAAGCGGGACTGATGTTCCGAAAATCTCTCCCCGAACGTCACGGCATGCTCTTCATTTTCGATCAGCCGGACATCTACCCCTTCTGGATGCGAAACACACCTCTCGCGCTCGATATCATTTACATCGACGAAGATCGACGGGTGATTAACATCTGCACCATGCCCCCCCAGACCGATCAACGCTGCGTCCCGACTCGTCCCGCACAATATGTCCTCGAACTCGAAGCCGGTTCAGCGAAACAATACGGCATCACCCCCGACATGCCGATCGATTTCGACCTGCCTGAAGGATTTTGACATATCTTCTTTCCTTCCAACAATACGCCATATCGTCTTGTCATAGCATTAAAAAAGCGTATTATACTAATTCCATTTACTTCGTGCGCGGGGGCTAATGTCACGATATCCCGATTTCGAAGCTCATACTGCCTGAAATAGTTTATTGACATTAAAGGACCGCGCATTCAATAAGTCAATTCCGTATTA
>JAAZAW010000358.1 GCA_012514125.1 Phycisphaerae bacterium
ATCGATCCGGAAGAATCCAGGTCTGCCGTCAACCCGGACAAGGAAAAAAAGTTTTTGATCGATCCTCCGCGTGAGCTGATGGAAGTCATCACACATTACGCCAAGCGGTTGAACCCGAATCCGTCGAAGATTATTCCGCTGTTTTCGCATGATGTGATGATCGGCGGAATCGTGATCTCGGCCGATGCGCTTACGGTGGATCGGTTGACACGGGAACAGGACGAAATCGAGGCGTTATGCACGGCGTGCGGGTTGGCATTGGGCCAGGCGCTGGCGATTGAAAGCAAGGATCACCTGGCGGAAGAATTGTTGATTTTGACCCGTCAGATGAAGGAATTGGAAGAAAAGCTGATTGAAATCCGGTGTATCGCCGCGACGGGAGAGTTGGCGGCTGGGGCGGCGCACGAGCTGAATAATCCGCTGGCGATTATCAGCGGACGCGCCCAACTTTTACAGGACCAGGAACCCGACGCGGATAAACAAAAAGCGTTGAATGTGATTGTCGAACAAGCGACCCGCGCATCGGATATCATTACGGAATTGATGGATTTTGCCAAGCCTGTGAAACCCCAGCGTAAAATGATCGATTTGAATGAATTTCTTTCCACTTCGGCGGAAGGATTTATTCAGTCGCACGATCTAAAGTCGTCTCAGATTCGTACCGAAATTGGAGATCATGCCGACAAGATTCATTGTGATCGTCAGCAACTGGCGTCGGCGATTAAAGAGATTTTCACGAATTCACTCGAAGCCACCGGCGTCAATGAACTGGAACTGGTGGTTCGGACGGTTGCGGAAGATGACGGCAACTATGTCCAAATTCGGATATACGACAACGGTCCGGGAATGGAGCCGAAGGTTTTGAGCAGAGCGATCGATCCTTTCTTCTCGGCTCGCAAGGCGGGCAGAGGCAGAGGACTGGGACTCTCGAGAGCGTATCGTTATATACAATCGAATAATGGAAATTTATGGCTTGAAAGCACGCAGGGGATGGGCACGATCGCCTTTATTCGTCTGCCTGCCAAACAGGGAATCGGCCTGGATGCGAAAGGATAACATATATGCTTGATGAAACAATCCCGACACTTGACAGCACCATTTATCGTCCGCATATCATGATCGTTGAAGACGATCCGGAAATCGCAGAAATGCTGCACGACCATCTGAAAGAGTCCCTCAACGCCGAGCTTGATCTGGCAAGTTCGGCCCAGGAAGCCCTGGAATTCGATGCGGAAAACCCGGCGGACGTTATCCTTGTCGATTACATGCTGCCCGATATGGACGGGCTGGACTTGATCACGCCGCTCAATGCCCGCAAACGCCGTCCGATTATTTTGATCACGGGTCATCCGACCCTTGGCCGGGCGATTGAAGCGATGCGTCTTGGGGCGGTGGATATGCTGGTCAAGCCCTTCGACCTGGAGATATTGACGGAGAAAATTTCGCAGGCATTCGCTCAGTATCAGCAGGAACAACGACGGATGAACCGTATCATGCGAATTCGCCGGCTTTCCAAAAAAGTCATCGCGGAACGACGATCGTTGAGGCGAAAACTCGATGTGCTCTGCAAGGATATCGTCGGTTCATATCGTGAACTGGCGGAAAAGGTCAATTTTGTGGACCATCAGCAGAGAACGTCGAAGACATCTCAAAACTAGATCCTTTTGTCATCGGGCGATTTCTGCGATTGATTACATCTCGTCCTCGTTTCGATCCATTCACCCCTTCGACAGGCGCAAAGACCGTAATCTTTGCTACAACATTATCAAATCGCAAAAGCGTGCACTTATGGCTGGGTGCTTTGATTGGTGGCGGCGGCAGTTGTCGTCGTCGGCGTGGGTTCGCCTACCTCTATTTTGATCAGAACAGGCAGCAATGTCAGGGTTGGACGAGTGGACGCCACTTGGGTGGTGGTTGCCGCCCTGCCGGTTGTCGGGCATGAAGTTGAAGCAGGCAAAGTCGTCAACACCGTTACGGGGGAGGCCGGTTGAGTTGCTTGTGTGGTGAGAATAGTTTCAGAATTGGGTGGTGTGACGCCAAAAGCGCGATCGAGGGCTGCAAAAGTCGTTTCAACAGCATTGACCAGTTCGGCGGTGATGGTCCGGGATTGGGAATAATTTTCAAGTTCGGGCGAAAGTCGTCGGCGAATCGTATCCGACATCGCCTGTTGCAATGAGGCGTGAATTCGTTCGAACGTCTCGGGTTGCGTAACGAGGAGAATCTGGGCGCTGCGAGAGCCTGGGGGAAGGTCGAGACCTTTTTTGGCCTGGTAGAAGAATTCCTGGTTTTTTTCCAGCGCTTCGGCCACCTGCCAGGATTCGCTGAGTACCGGAACATGATTTTCCATCAAGGCGATGAAGACCTGTTCCTTAAGAAGCATCCAGCCCGGCAGGTCTGAGCTGTCGAGTTCGTAAACCAGTTTGACAGGCCAGGAGAGGCCGCGGGATTTGGAGGTGACGGACATGGATAATTGTTCCTGTTCGGAGCGTACGGGCGAAGGTTGCAAGACCAGAGGAGGCTGGGAGCCGAGGTATTGCATTTTTTCCGCAGGAGCCGTTGTGGTGGACAAAAGCGCTTTGGCGATTTTTTTGTTTAAATTGCCCGAAAGATCAGGCTTGGCGAACAATGAACGTTTTGAGATTCGGGACGCTTCAGACGGCGCCTCGGATTCATCACTATTGTTTAGATCATCGGAAGATTCGGAGGAATTTAACGATGTGTCAAAACTTTCGTTTTGATCTTTTTCGGGCGACATTCCCAGGGCAAATTCACGTTGGGGCACAGCGCTTTGTTGGGTCGGGTCGAGGGATTGGATTGCCGGAGAAACGGTTCGATCGGCAAGACGCGACGATTGATGTGTATTGCCGGTAAAGTGCATGATGATCAGGCCTGCGGAAGCGATGAGAGCAAGCATGGCGGCGGCTGAAAACGCCCGAACGAGTTTGACCCATCGAGGCGTGGGCGGTTTGGAGAGAGTTTCAAGTCCCTGGAGCAGATGATCGCGTTCGAGACCCGCCATGACCACCGGGGACAAATCGACGGGACAATTCCGGTGTTCGGCGTTCATCGCGTTTCTGAACAAAGTATAATGTTCGAGTTGTCGGGCGCAATGCGGACATTGTCGCAGATGGGCCTCGATGGTTTCGAGAAATTCGCCGGTCAACTGGCCGTCAAAGTAGGCGCTGATATGCTCGGCGAAGGTCTTGCAGGTATTTTCACTTCCGGGCGACGGTTCTTTCATTTTTCCTCTCCCACTCGCGGATTTAACACGGGGTCCAGCAATTCCCGCAGAGTCTCTCTGGCCCGGAAAAGCCTGCTCTTGACCGTGCCTTCTGTGACCTTGAGGACCTGGGCGATCTCCTGATAGCTCATTTGTTCCAAATCCCGTAGTAGCAGAACCTGTTTGTGCTGTATATCCATCGAATCCATCGCCTGCCAGAGCAATGCGACCATTTCGTGCGTCTGTGCCCGAAGCTGCGGATCGTTCCGGGCGACCATCTGCGAAGCCTGCGACCGCTGGAGCAGGGCTTGCATCTGCTGGTGATTTTCACGATCACGCTTGACGCGAGCTTTAAAATCATTGGTGATATTGATCATGATCCGAATCAGCCAGGTGGAAAATCTCGCATTTCCGTTGAATTGACGGATCGATCGAATCGCTCGTGTAAATGTTTCCTGAGACAGATCGGCGGCGTCTTCGGCGGATCCGGTCAATCGATAGGCGAAATTATAGACACGGTCTTGATACCGGACAATTAATTCGGCGAAAAGGGCCGTCTGTCCGGTTTGAATCTTCCGAATCAGCGCGGTTTCGTCAAAGGTCAGTCCCAACTGAGCATTTTCGGTTGTTTGGTTTGTCATATTAGACATTACAGACCTACAAAAAGTTCCCGCCATTTTAGCAAAAGTTTTTTTTGAGGGAAAGATGATTTTAAAGATTGGAAAGTGCCGGCAAAAAGCGTCTTTGAATTGCATCGACCTTTGGTATTCAAATCACCACGTCCGGATGGTAGAATAATCTGTTGCCGGACCGGGATGAAATTTATTTTGAGCAACGGCATGTTTTTTTGGGGAAGGAAAAAAAATGAGCAGCAGGATTTTTCTGATATCTTTGATTTTGCAGGGACTGACGATAACGGGGTGTTCGAATATGCGTGTTTTGCTGGCGGGGGAAGATGTGCTTGCCCAACCGGGAGAGACCGTAGAGGTCAAAGCACGTCTTCAGCAGCGCAATCTTCCTATTTTCAAAGATATTGAAAAAGTTCCGATCCACTTTCGACTGATTGCGTCACCACCGGGAGCGGAGGTAACACTTGAAGAACAAAAGATTACCGATGACGAGGGCGCCGCATCCGTTTTTTTACCCGTTCCCAGGGAAGGGATCTACAAGATTGAAGTCCTTTATAGCGGCAGTCGGCAATTTGAATCCAAAGACGATGTAATCACCATCCTGGCAGTGGGTCCGAAAAAACCTGTTGCGGTATTTGATCTTGATTACACGTTGACGAAACATAACTGGATCAATCAGCCTAAAACAATCGAACCTTATGATCAGGACACGGTCCGTGTGGTTAATGAAATATCAAAAAAATATGCCGTTGTCTATCTGTCGGGCCGTCCTCAGCCGGTGCATCGGGCAAGCCGCCGATGGCTGGAAATGAATGGTTTTCCGGATGGGCCGATTTTACTCTGGTATCCGAGCAAATTTCGCTGGCTTGAAACGAATCGATACAAAAAAGATATCCTGCAATCCCTTCACGATAAGGGTTTTAATCTGGTATTGGGTGTGGGAGACAGAAAAGCCGACGCCAAAATATATAACCAGGTTGGAATGAGGGCGATTGTTCTGAATAGAAACGGAGTAAACTTTAAAAATGGAACAATAAGTCCGGATATGGTTCAGGTTTTGAACTGGCTCGAACTTGGATCGATTGTGCTTGGAACCCGATAATAAAAAAGCCGTACCCGACGCGAGCCGGGCACGGCTTGATGAAACGGAACTTTGATGTCCTGTGCAACAATCGGGTTACCTGGCCCGCAGAGATTTTCCTGTACCGGTCAGATTTTGCAGCGCCGCATTGCGATTAAGGAATCCGAACGGATCGTAGGTATCCTGGAGTGAACCTCCGTTACTGCTGTTGTTTTGCTGGCTGGCGCGATTAAGATATTCAATACCATTGACGTTATAGTTGACGGTCGCCGCGGCACCGAATCTCAGGAAGAAGTGCTGATTGATCCATTCCTGAACCCGTGTTTCCCAGGTGTGCGGGACCCATAGAATATCGCCCGCGGTAAGCGCGATGTTGGGGTCTCGACCACAGGTAATGCGATCCAGTTCAAGCCGGACATGAACATCCGCGCCGTTTTCCATACGCCGAATGAGGGTGGCTTCTTTTGGGGTCAGATCGGTACGCAGACCTCCTGCGCCGGCGATGGCCTGAAGAACGGACATCTGAACGCCGGGCGGAAAGACTTCGGGTTGAGGGGCGTTAACCAGTCCGCCGACGAAAATAACATTGGGCACAGCGGCTTTGACACTGAGCATATCGCCGTTTTCCAGCGGCTCCATCGCCAGGGCCTGTTTAAAATCATCGGGGTTCATCAGATTGAGTTTGATTTCAGGCTCATCGCTGCGAATGCGCCGGAGAGTAATTTCACCACTGGCCATACTGGAAACGCCCCCGGCGCCGACAATCGCAAAAAGGACATTCCGCTCGGTACGGCGAAGCGGGATAAGTCCCGGTTCCAGTACGGCTCCGACCACCATGACATTGACCGGTTCAGCCTTGAGGACCTCGGCATGAACGGACAAATCGCGATAGATATCGGGAACATAAGCGTTGTGGATAGCCAATTCAACCTCTTCCAGACTTTTGTCGTGCACCTGAACAGTTCCGACAAGCGGCATGTGAATGTTGCCGTCGTGATTCACTCGAACCTGAATGGGCGGATTGAGGCCCATGTCGTCGATACGGGTCAACGTTACCCCCAGGACATCGTCGGGACCGACTTTGTAGCCCGTAAGATATCGATCGACATCGACAGGAGCGGATTGCGTTGTTACCGCAACGTCGCAGGGATCGTCTTTCGGCTCCGACTGCATTCGGAGAAATTCGTTGAGACTGATGCGGTTATCGTTGCATCCCATTAGTATCAAACACACCATCCCCCGCGCAAACCATGGCGTTGATCCAAATCGGAATACTGCCTTTACAATCTTAATGAGATGACAAACCATCGTGTTTCCCCTCAACTTAAAATAGGACTTGTTAAAAATGACTATTTGGACCGCATCACTGACGTAAGAGTCGTGTTGTATTTTTCCATGTTCATACGTTGCGAAGCGTTAAACACATTTTTCTTTAAATCAATATCGCAAGCCTGATCAAGAAACAGCCGGGCCTGCGGATAGTCTTTCAGACGAATACAAAGATCGACAAGCTTGAGCATGACATGTGCGGCATCGGATGAATCGTCGGGCAAGAGTTCGAGACATCGCAGATAATCCTGTCGGGCCTGAAGAAGCTTTGCAGGCATCAGTGCGAAAATGGAGGCCCGTGTATCAAGAATATCCGGATTATTCGGCGAAAGGCCAAGTCCTCGATCAGCCAGAGCCAGAGCGGCGTCGAAATCGTGTTTATGGTTCGCGAGAATCCAGGCAAGATTATTGATGGCATGGATATTGGACTGCTGATATTTCAGAGTCGTTCTGTATGCTTTTTCGGCAAGATCGTATTTTTGTGCTTCCATCGCCCGCCAGCCCAGTTGAAGCTGAGCGTCAATCAAATGAGGTTTGGCGGAAACAGCTTCCATAAGCCAAATCCAGGATTGATTTCGATGATCGGGATTTTCGGAAACGCCAAGCACCTCCCCCGCCAGAGCGATGATTTCCGGATCGCCCTCCGCATATTCCTGGTAGTCGGCTATTTCCTTCATGATCTGATCGTAGCGATGTTGATCTCCCAGCCAGCGAATTCGTTCTCCCACCACCCAAGGGGCAAAAGGCGCCTGTTGCGCCGCCTGATGAAGATAATGGCCGGCGCGATCATAATTTTTCTTCTTTCGATAAAGTTCAGCCAGCATCAGTGAAACTCCCGGACCGGGTGAGGAATCATTTTTGCTGTTGAAGGTTTCAAGGAGTGTAATGGCTTCATTCTCCATGCCAAGAGCCAGCGTAACTTGAGCGTCAAGCAGACACAGTTGTTCATTGTCGGGTTCATGGTTTGCCGCCAGACGAACCTGCATTTGCATATCCCGTATCAACTCATCATTGCCGGCATGAATCCCGCATTCAATGATCAACTTCATCGCGTTGATATTCCCCGGGTCCTTGTCCAATACCAGACGTGCCATCTCCAATGTAGCCTGATGATTACCGAGAAGTTTTTCCGCTTCGGCCCGTGCGAGCAGAAGTGAAATACTTTCCGGATTGGCCGCCAAACCACGAATCGCCAGATCCCGTGCGCTGATATAATCCAATGAGTCTCTCGCCATAGCGATAAGTTTCAAATGGGCGTCTACCGCTTGCGGATCGATCTGAACGACGCGTTGAATCAGTTTCCTGGCTTGGGGGACCTGAGTCTTATGCTCATCGAGCAAAATCAGCGCCCGCACCCAAAGAAGATCGGCGTCGTTCGTATATTCTTTTTCAAGTTCATTGAGCATCGATATCGCATCGGCCTTGTCCTGTGTCGATCCGCGAAGAAGAAGCGCCTTGATCAATCGACGTTTTATCTGTGTGTTGGAAGGACATACCGCCGCCCCCTGCCGCCAGGCGTCGATTGCTTCGTCGAGGCGTTGATGATCGACATGAAATTTTCCGAGGATTTCATAACTTTGTCCATTTTTATCCAATCGGGTCAGATGAGTAAAACATTCCTGAGCTTCGTCGAAATGACCGATATTGGCCAGGAAGGTAGCGCGAACCAGCCAGACTTCAAAGGTGTCGCGTTCCCTGGCCGCCCGGTCAAGAAGATCAATCGCTTCTTGAGTTTGATCGGCGGCGTTAAGGATAGCCACACGAAACGCCAACGAAGCCATGGCATCAGGCAACACGGCATCGATTTCATCGAGGTATTTCATCGCCAGATCGACATCGTTAAGCTCCTGCCACGTGAGTCGGGCCAAAAGCAGCCGAGAGTGGATATCGTCGGGGCAATTGGAAATTTGAAGTCGAAGCTCTTCAATGGCCTGTTGAATATTGCGGGAATGGACCAGAATGCGAATACGACGCGAATTCGTCTGCCGGGAAACCAGATGCAATGAATTTATCATTTCCATTGCTTCGACATAACGGTGTTGCTTTTCCAGCAAGGCAATCAATTCATCCACAACGTCAACCATGGACGGTTTTGCCGACAATGTTCGACGATAAAGCGATTCGGCAGAAGCAATATCGCCCATCCGTTCGTACATTCGCCCCAGCAGGATGACAGGATCGGACCATTCCGGATCGGCCTGAATGCAGCGATTGAGATATTCCGTGATTCGAACACGATTTTCATTCCATCGACCGGTGTTGATCCAGAGTGAAGATTGTTGTAACCGCCAGAGCAGACCGCTCGGGCCTTCGATATCGCGAATGTCATTGACGAGTTTTTGCGCTTTGTCGGTATTTTTATAAATTTCCGGCATGCTCAGAATCGTTGCCCGGACTTGAAGATCGTTTTCGTCCGATTCGGCGATTTGCATCAATAATGTCAGACCCGCCTGCCGATTTTCGTGTAATATTTCCAGAATGGCCAGACGCTTGGTCAATATTTTACGGAAATCGTCATCGGAAACTTTATCCATCGCCAGAACCAAAGTTTCACGGGCGGCTTGGTATCGATGATTCAGTTGATAAAGATCAACCAGCGTCAGCCACGCCTCTATTCGGTCCGGATATTTACCGCACAATTGCCGGCTGAGGATTTCAGCCTCATTAAGTTTATTGCTCGAGATATAAAGTCGAACAAGACGAATCTTCACAGATAACGAATCCGAACATTGCTCCGCTGCC
>JAAZAW010000042.1 GCA_012514125.1 Phycisphaerae bacterium
AAGATGGAAAGATGGAAAGATGGAAAGATGGAAAGATGGAAAGATTGGGCGAGGGGTAAAATGTCTTGCGATGCGCAATCGTAGTTTTACTTTTACGTTGCAACAGGCGGTGGAACTTTTTAGATTGATGGCAATGAATAAGACACTATTAACAGTTTCGGTTACTTCGCTATCGTCGTTGGGTAAGATCGCTGAGGCGGTGGAAGCCGGGGTGGGGCTGATCGAAATTCGATTGGACCATCTGGCGAGATCGGATGTTGCGACGTTGGTTCGCGGATCTCCCAGGCCTATGATCTGGACGCTTCGTCATACGAGCGAAGGAGGCCAATTCGATGGTTCGATCGATGAGCAGATCGATCGACTTATCGAAGCTCTCGACGCGGGGGGTGAATTTGTCGATCTGGAATTTCAGCGATGGAAAGCGGCGAAAGAGGCCGGTCAAAGATTGATCGATAAAATCGCGGCGCTGAGGGCGGCGGGAAGAGAGGTTCGGTTGATTTTGTCCTGGCATGATTTTCAGGGGACACCGGACGATCTTGAACAGCGTGTGGGGCAGATGGCGGAAGAGCCTTATGCGGATATCGTCAAGTTTGCGTGTGGTGCGCGGACGATTTTCGATAATTTTCGGGTTTTCGATATTTTGCATAACGCGGTCAAACCGACGATCGGGATAGCTATGGGGGCTACGGGGTCGGTTTCGCGTGTGCTGGCGGGGAAATTCGGGGGATTTTTGACTTTTGCAGCAATGGATGAGATTCATTCTTCTGCGCCGGGACAATTGACGGTTGAACAGATGAAAGCAGAGTATGGCTTGGAACGAATCAATCGGGCGACGAAATTGGCGGGAATTGTGGGGCATCCGGTGGGTCATTCGCTTTCGCCGATTATTCATAATCGGGCGTACCAGGCGATGGGGCTTGATGGAGTTTATGTGAAATTCGATGTGCCGGAGCGTTATGAGGATTTTTGTCGATTTATCGACGAGGTTCGACGAAGGGAATGGTTTGATTTGATGGGGCTTAGTGTGACGATTCCGCATAAGACCCATGCCTTGAGGTATTTAAAGTCGCTGGGGGCGAAAATCGATCCGCTGGCGGTGAAAATCGGAGCGGTGAATACGATTGTCTTTGGAACGGGAGGCGAATTGTGGGGATATAATACCGATTATCTTGGTGTGCTCGAAACGCTGAGGCAGCAGGCTGATCTGCCGGCAGAGAAACTTGTGGGGAAGCGCACGGCGGTTTTTGGTTCCGGCGGAGTGGCCAGGGCGATTGTCGCGGCGATGATGAGCGTCGGCGCGGAGGTGACGGTTTTTAATCGTACCGAATCCAAAGCGGCGGCGTTGGCGGAGGAGTTCGGTTGTCGGTGGGCGTCGTGGAACGATCGCGAGCAATTCGATGCGCAGATTATGATCAATGGAACGAGTCTGGGCATGTGGCCTGAGGTTGAAAGCTGCCCGCTGAGGAGGGCCGAAGCGATTTGCCCGGAGTGTGTTGTCTTTGATACGGTTTATAATCCTTTGGAAACCAAGTTGTTGAGGCTGGCCCGGAGCCGGGGCGCGGTGGCGATTCATGGGGCGGATATGCTGGTGTATCAGGCGGTGGAACAAATTAAACTTTGGAAACCACAACAAGGGGATAAGGAAATTTCCATTCCAGCCGATATAATGAGAACAGTGGTGTTGTCGAAATTATCGAACA
>JAAZAW010000359.1 GCA_012514125.1 Phycisphaerae bacterium
CATCACTTCGGGCGGCGAACAATTTTATATGAGCTGTTCGATGGGGGCCGCCACCTATCCCGACCGGCATCCCATCGCCACAAGTCAGGATTTACTCAATCTGGCCGATCAGGCGTTGTATGCCGCCAAACGCGCAGGCAGAGGGCAACTGGCCCAGTGGCATCGGCTGGGTAAACCCCATCAGGAAGCGGTAACCGCCAATACAACACCGGTACTGGAGTCATAAAACCCGTTCCCCGGAACCGATTTTTCTTCTCTCCCGGCATTTTCTACAGGGCAATCGCATGAAAATTTCCGGTTCACTCTTTCAGGGAGAATCCCAGTACCTTCAGGAGATAATCCCCTGATAAGTCAGGTTGGAAGCCAAAATAAAAGTTGCAAGTTATAAGTCAATAAAAAGTTGCTTGGCTTAGATCGCTGAGTCCGTGATTTCCGACCCAAGCCCGCCTGGGTGGTCGAATGCAATTTTTGAGAAAAATAAAAAGTATCAAAAACATAAGCGCTTTATTTGAATGAAGATAAGAATGAAAAAAATTTATATTTTTGTCGATTTGACCTGGGCAGGAACCTTGAAAGATGAAAACTCGGTGCAATTTTTATGAATTTGCATCTAATTTCATGTTTTTTTCATGTCGGACCCCGGAAATTCGAGAGATAACAGGGGTGCCATAGAAATCTCTATAGAAATCTCTGATTTGGGGTGAAAACGGGAGGATGAAAATTCGTCGCAATTTTACGGTAAAATGCCTCAAATTTTGCAAATCCGACAGTGATGATGTTTTATATCAAGTATAGGTATTAAAAAAATGAAAATTGTCATTTCGGAAATTTCGCCCGGACACCCCAAAAAGCGAAAAAGTCGATCGACAAATTGAATAAGTCGATCGACAAAACGGAAAAGACGATCGACTTTTTCGAATAGTCGATCGACAAAATGGAAAAGACGATCGACATTTTTGAATAGTCGATCGACTTTTTGTCTTTGTCGATCAACTTTTGACGATTTTCGATCGATTTTTTGTCTTTGTCGGTCGGTTTTTTCCCTTTTTTGACCGATTTTTGGCTTCGGACGATCCATAATATTGACCAAAAAGTTCTCCTTAGGCGGGCGGTGTGTTGCCCAACGCAGTTCAACGACCGCGATCGGGCTTTAGGCTTCTGACTTTGGGGCGTTTTGCCCAACGCACCAGAAAAGTGTTTATTAGCAAAGCTTCGTTCATAAGTCCTTTTAAAATTCTCGATTTATACGGAATTGACTTATTGAATGCGCGGTACTTTAATGTCAATAAACTATTTCAGGCAGTATGAGCTTCGAAATCGGGATATCGTGACATTAGCCCCCGCGCACGAAGTAAATGGGATTAGTATTATTCGTATTTTGTGAATCGGGCAACACACCCTTTGGGCTTTGGTCGGAAATCGCAGACTCAGCGACCGAAGTCATAACATCGTTTCGACCTCCGACTTCCAACCTCCAACCTCTAACCTAGTTTGCTGAAAACATCCACAACGACACGACTCAATCAAAAGCGTACCTTGCAAGGTGCGTCGTGCCACGCCTTCTTAAGTTTCTTTATTTGTTATTGCATGGTTTTGAGGGAAGATATTTCGCTTTGGTGTGTTTTTTATTCTGTCTTACATTCTGAACACAGGGTGCGTCAGGATGCATCCTGCAATTTTGTATTTCCGGAAGTGAGGAAATTGGATAGAATGGGGGCGATAGAATGTATCTGACTGTTTTTTCTCGCGGAAGGAAGAGCTGCTGTGGCGAATTCGTTTGTTCATCTTCATTTACATAGTCATTACTCGCTCTGGATGGGGCTTGCAAGATTGATGAGCTTTGCAAGCGGATTAAAGAGCTGGGTATGGATACGGTGGCGCTGACCGATCATGGAAATCTGTTCGGGGCGGTGGAATTTTATACAACGGCGCGGTCGGCGGGATTGAAACCTGTTCTGGGATATGAAGCGTATATGGCGCCGGGGGATCGTCGGGAAAAAGGAGGCAAGGGGATCGGTGAGGCGGCGTATCACCTGCTGCTGCTGGCGAAAGACCTGCAAGGGTATAAAAATTTGATGAAATTGTCGAGCATCGCGTATCTTGAGGGGTTTTATTATAAGCCTCGAATCGATCGGGAGGTGCTGCGGGCGCATTGCAAGGGGTTGATCGGGGCGAGCGCTTGTCTGGGCGGTGAGATTCCGGAAGCGATTATGAAAAACGATCTGGCCCGAGCTGAGGAACTGGTCGATGAGATGGTGTCGATCTTCGGGTCGGAGGACTTTTTTCTCGAACTTCAGGATCATGGGATTCCGGAGCAAAAGACGGTCAATGAAGTGCTCGTCGATCTGGCGAAGAAAAAAGGACTCGGGCTTATCGCCACCAACGACAGTCATTATTTGAAGAAGGAAGATGCGCGGGCGCACGAAATTCTGCTTTGCATCAATACGGGTAAAAAAATCACCGATG
>JAAZAW010000043.1 GCA_012514125.1 Phycisphaerae bacterium
CGAGCCACGCTCACCGCCACCACCGTCGCCGAATACTATCGCGATCAGGGCAAAACCGTCCTGCTACTGGTAGACTCCATCACGAGACTAGCCATGGCCCAGCGTCAGATAGGTCTCGCCGCAGGCGAACCCCCCGCGACCAAAGGCTACACCCCAAGCGTCTTCGCCCTGTTACCAAAACTCCTCGAACGCGCAGGCCAATCCGAAAAAGGCTCCATGACAGGATTCTACACCGTCCTCGTCGAAGGGGACGATATGACCGAGCCCATCAGCGACACCGTAAAAGGAATTCTCGACGGACACATCACGCTTTCCCGTAACCTGGCCAACAAGGGTCACTACCCCGCCATCTCGATTCTCGAAAGCGTCAGCCGTGTCATGCCCGACGTCATCGACTCGCCCCACATGACCGCCGCAAGAAAAGTCCGTCGGCTTATTTCGATCTACAACGACGTCGAAGACCTCGTCAACATCGGCGCCTACGTTCCAGGCTCGAATCCCGAAATCGACCTCGCGGTCCGGGTCCACCCGATCATCGACCAATTCCTCCGTCAGGAAGTTCGGGACCACCTTGAGTTCAGTCACGTTAAAAAAACGCTCCTGGAACTCGGCGCAAAAATCGACCAGGAAGGCCAAGCCCTGTCAAACACAAAAGTAAAACAATCCGCTTAAGGGAATGAATATACATGGCGAAATTTGAATTTAAATTTGAAGCCCTTTACAAACTGCGAAAGATGAAGCAGGAACAGACCGAGCGAGAACTCGCCCAGCGTCTGAATCTGCATCACCAGCATCTTCTGCAAGTGGAAAAAATCAACGCCCAGATCGACGAACACTACAATCAGATTCGACAATCTCGACTTGTAGGCAACATCCAGATCACAGGCCTCATCGCCGACCGTCGCTATCTCAATCAGCTTCACGCCATGAAGCTCCACCAGATCGCCTCGCTCGCCAAAAGCCGGCAACTCGTCGATACCGCTCGATCCAAAGTCGCCCAAGCCAAAAAACAAACCGACATCATGACCAAACTCAAAGAAAAAATGCTTCAACAATATCAAAAAGAAATGCTCAAACGGGAAACCATCGAACTCGACGACCTTGCCAACGCCAAAGCCGCCTGGCAACGCCGACGAACTCGTTAACGGAAATATATCATGAAAACTTTGTTAAATTTATTAGCTCTCGTCGCCGTCGCAAGCCTGCTGATCATCAGCGGACTTATCGGCTATCTCGTCATTGATGGTCGACTCAACAGTCAATCCGCCGAACAGATCGCCAAAATCCTCCGAGGAGAATCGATCGCTCCCGTCGCAACAACACAACCTGAAATCGCCGCAACCACTCAACCGGCCACTCAACCCGCCGCGACAAACCTGTCGTTCCAATCCATCGAACTTCAACTCGCACAAATTGAGCGCGAACGCAAAGAAATTTCCGACCGTTATGCCCGTCTCAAAGACGCTGAAATGAAACTCATCATGGACCGCGAAGCCATGCTCCGCGAAAAAAACGAATTCGAACGCCAAGTCCTCGCCCAGCAAACAATCAGTAAAGATGAAGGCTTCACCAAAGCCCTCACCCTATACACCCAAATGCCCCCCAAAATGGCCAAAGAAGATTTCATGAAACTCGACACCGACATCGTCGTACGATATCTGACCCATATGAAAAAACAAGAATCCGCCAAAATACTCAAAGAGTTCAAAACCCCTGTCGAACAAAAAAAACGTCAGGAAATCCTCGAACAAATTCGAACTCTGAATGTTCTGGCCGACCAGGAGATGGTTCATAATGAAAAATAACCTCATGCTAAATAAAACCCTATTTCCAACGACAACCGGCGAAACGTCTTCATCCTTTCGAACACGCAAGTCCTCGTCCATCGATCTCGGTGAATTCGCGGGACTGTTGAACCTGAAATTTGAACAACCCTCGCATCAAATCAAAAATTTTGGGCGAAATGAAACCGTCAATCTCAAATCCTCTCACCAGGTCGACACTCAAAACGCCCAGATCGAAAAAACTCAACCCGACGACCCAAAAACAAATACTCAAAAAAATCAGTCAAACCGATCGTCCTCAGACTCCGGCTCAGCACAATCCGCGAAATCGACCCCAAACGCCAACACCAAAGAAAACAATCCAACATCCGAAACAACCGCAGAAGCCGGCGTCAACGTTCAATCTGTTCCTGAATCCACCACCGACACCCTCGATTCGTCCCTCACCGACAAATCGTCTTCGTCGCAAACTTCACAACTTCAGGAACTCATTCAAAAACTCACAGCCCAATCGGCCACCCAACAACCCGGCGACGAAAACAGCGATTCGATCAAACTCTCCGCCAAATCAATCGAACGCAACAACCCAAACCTGCAATCCAATCTGAATCTCACCAACCAACAGATCGTCTTTGAAACAGGTCTGGCCGAACATTTCGTCCGTCTTCTGACCGATCAATTCGATCAACTCAAAAATTCTATTTCACAAAAATCCGACACCGCCCAGTCCGACGCGTCTCCTTCATCGGCCACCGTCGCCCTGGGCCAAATCAAAACAGAAAATTCACAAAATAATCTCAATCCCACATTCCAACAAACATCACCGATGCAATCCACCGAAACGCACGCCTCGGACAACATGACAAAAATCATGCACATCATCCGAAGCAACCTGGGCCGACGGCAAAGTCAACTTACCGTCCGCCTCGATCCGCCGGAACTCGGAAAAATGCGCGTCGATATCAAAGTCATCGACAGTAACCTCACCCTGACCATCACCACCGAAACCGAACAAGCCGGACAAATGCTCACAAACCGCATGGAAACACTAAAAAATTCGCTCGAACAAAACGGCATCAATCTCGCAAAATTCGAAGTCGTCACCCGATCCGAAAATACTTCCCAAAATCAGAACGATCAGCAATCCCAGGATCAATCGCAAAATAACAACGGCGGCTTCAACCAACATCAACAACAATCGACTTTCAATCACGGAACAAACGATCCGTCCGAACAAACTCCGACCGACACCCCCGAAAATTCAAACGTTATTTCATCCAATACCGACTCATCAAACGAAACTTTAAATTTAGTGGCATAACCCCACAGGAGAAAAAAATGGTCGCATCAATATCAGGAGCATCAACAGGAACCTCGGCTTCCACAACTTCGAAAATCAGCCAAATCAAACCCGAAGATTTCCTCAAAATCATGCTCGCCGAACTCCAACAACAGGACCCATTCGAACCCGTCGCCAGCAAAGACCTCATCGCTCAGGTCGGACAGGTCAAAGACATCCAAAGTTCCATGGACCTTTCAACCACGCTCAAAGACCTCGCCGTCAGCCAAAAACTCTCCGCCGCCGGAACTCTCCTGGGCAAGGAAATCACCGGAATCAACTCCGACGGTGAAAAAATCAGCGGACTCGTCTCCTCCATCACCCGAGAAGGCGATACCATCTATCTCCAACTCGAAAGCGGACAGCGACTCGATGTCACCAACGTCCTCACGGTCAATAATCCAAAACCGACCGTCCCGACCCCCGACACCGACGCTGCCGCCGAATCGTTAATAAAAGAAAATGAAGAATCAACCAAATAACCATAACGTCGTTTATAACGGATACACCGGGAGAAGATAAAAATGGGTTTAACTTCGACAATGAGCACCGCTCTCACTGGACTCAACGCCTCGCAACAAAGGCTTGATGTCACAGGAAACAATATCGCCAACGTCAACACTCTTGCCTACAAAGCCGACAGAACCGTCTTTCAAACGCAACTCAGCCGAACCATGTCCGCAGGCTCCGGACCCAACGGTCCAAGCGGCGGCACAAACCCCATGCAAGTCGGGTTCGGTGTCGGCTCAGCCGCCATCCAGAAAGATTACACCAACGGCTCAATCGATCCGACCGGCGTAAACTCCGACGTCGCCATCCAGGGCAGCGGATTCTTCGTCCTCAAAAACAACGAAGGCGCCTTCGTCTATTCGCGTGACGGAGCCTTCCAACTCGATGCCAACCAGAATCTCGTCAATGCCGATGGAAATTACCTCATGGGATATCCCATCGACGACCAATTCAACATCGTCAACGGCACACCCGATAAAATAAACATCCCACTCGGACGTCTCTCCATCGCCCAGTCGACACAAAACGTTTTTCTCTCCGGAAACCTCAACTCAGGCCGTGACACCGGCGCCGTCGTCGGCACGAATCCAGGCTACACGACCTCCGAAAAACTCCTGGATCAAAACTCCGGTCTCCCCGCCACCGCAGACACCCTGCTCATCAACCTCGCAACAGACGCCAAACCCGGAATCAACGTCCTTGCCGACAACGACGTCATCACCCTCGGTGCGGAAAAAGGCGGACGCGGCATCGTCCCGCCGCCAACCATGACCGTCACCAACACCACCACCGTCGCCGACTATATGCAATGGCTCCAAAATAGCATGGCACTCGACACCTCCGCCCCTCAGCCAACCCCTGCCGGAGTCACCATCAACGACGGACAAATCACCGTCACCGGAAACCTCGGCGCCGATAATGTCCCCGGGATCACCCTCGTCAGCTCCGGGACCGTACCAACGCCCTTTACATGGAACACCACCACGCCCACAGACGTCGGATCAAGTCAATACACCGAATTTCTCGCATACGATTCTCTCGGAAATCCCGTCTCCGTCGGCGTCACCTTCATCTTCGAATCCCACGCCACCACAGGAAACACCTGGCGGTTCATCGCTGAATCCACCGACGATTCAGACATAAATAATTTCCTCGGCTCCGGTACTCTCACCTATAGCAACGATGGAAAACTGCTCGAAGCCACAGGAACAAACATCACCGTCAACCGCGCCAATAGCGGAGCCTCCGATCCCATCAACATGACGCTCGACTTCACACAAACCACAGGACTGGCCCTGGATTCCAGTTCCGTCATTATCAAAACCCAGGACGGCTACCCCACCGGAACACTCACAGGCTATAACGTCGCCCAGGACGGAACCGTCATCGGAACCTTTTCAAACGGCGTCTCACGAACCCTCGGACAAATCGTCCTTGCGGACTTTACCAACCCGCAGGGTCTGATATCTCTCGGAAACAATCTCTATACCTCAGGCCCAAACTCCGGAGACCCGACAATCGGAGCTCCCGGAACAAACGGCAGCGGAAGTCTCATCGGCGGCGCTCTGGAACTCAGCAACGTCGACATCACCAAGGAATTCATCAGCATGATCTCCGCCTCGACCGCCTTCAGCGCTTCCGGAAAAGTAATCACAACCTCTCAACAATTATTAAGTGAACTTCTATCAATCTTTAGATAATAAAAGAAACAAAACAAATGA
This sequence comes from Phycisphaerae bacterium, assembly GCA_012514125.1. Taxonomy (GTDB): domain Bacteria; phylum Planctomycetota; class Phycisphaerae; order JAAYCJ01; family JAAYCJ01; genus JAAZAW01. The sequence continues at coordinate 5,355 of JAAZAW010000043.1, forward strand.
ACCGATAAATAGATAAATAGTAGAGTACGTCATAACGCACCATCCGAATCTGGCATTCCCGCAAAACCGGGAATCCAGACCGTAAAACGCACGGTGCCTCATGACACATCTTAACGGACAACCAAATATCAAAAAACAAGTTAAAGCTGGAACTTCCAACTTCTAACTGAAAAATCAAATATGATCAAAGTAACACGTTTAAACGGAAAACCGATGATCGTCAACGCCGAGCTGATTCGTTTCATCGAACAGACTCCCGACACGCTCATTACGTTGATCAGCGGCGACAAACTGCTGGTCAAGGAATCCATGGAAGAAGTCGTGCGACGAGCCATCGAATATTCCAGAAGTATAAGAACAAATTTCAGTAACTTATAAGGTGGACTCTACCCACCATCCGAACGTAAACGGAAGAACGACGTTGAAAATGGAAACCTTTCAACTTCCAACTTCCAACTATCTTTACAAAGCGAGGTTTCATAATGCCTGAAGAAGTATCGACAAATGAACTTTCCGTCGCTCCTGCGAACAAAAACAAAAAAGTCCTCATGATAGGCCTGATCGCCGGAATCCCCATCCTCCTGGGCGTCGGCATATTTCTCGGTGTGAAAATCCTCGGCAAAGGACCCGCCGACGCCGTCGCACTCGCCATTCCGGACCCTGCCGTTCAACCGGAAGACGAACACGCAGACAACGACACCGTGGAACTGCGAATCTCAAACATCGAATGTCCGCACACCAACACCGGACGCCTCTTCGTCATCCGAATGACCGTCTATGCAACCGTACCCCAAAAACTCGTCGGTGCTGACTCCTCTGACCAGGCCTCAGGCGGCCACGGCGATAAAAAATCCGACTCCGCTGCCCAGCCAGGCGTCGAAAAAGAAATAGAAAATCGCATGGCCACCATCAAAGACCGCATGCGAACCATCATCGCCGGTGCCGATCCGAGCACCCTCTGCCTCGCGCGATCCGAAAAACCGGACTACGGCCTTTCCACACTCAGACGACAATTCAAAACCGTACTTGACGAAGTCTTGGGAAAAGGTAAAGTAAAGGATGTCATGATCTCGGATTATATGTATAATCCGATTGATTAAAAAAACACCGCCCGCTCTCTGAGTCCATCGAAGGGACGCAAGCCGCGGTAAGGTGGCCGTGCCGCCGCCCAAATATAAAAATCGGAAGAAGAATGATGTTGAAAAATGGAAAACTTCCAACTTCCAACTTCTAACTTCCAACTGTCTTTATCTACGAGGTTCAAAAATGGCCAAAAAAACCGAAAATACCAAAACCACGGAAACCACGGAAACCACCCAGGCCGATGCAACCACCGAAACTACCGAAACCATCCAGGCCGATGCAACCACCCAAACCACCGAACAACCGGCATCCGACCAAACACCCACCCCGGCGACCTCCGAACCGACCGGGGAAACATCATCTTCGACAACCGATACCACCGTGACCATGCCCGACCTCACCAAACTGGTCGTCGATCAACTCAATGGCTCAAACTCCTCAATCGATCTTCTCAAAGACGTTGAACTCAACGTCAAAATTGAACTCGGACGAACGAAAATGTTTGTCGAAGACGTCCTCAAACTCTCCGAAGGAGCCGTCGTCGAACTCGATAAACTCGCCGGTGACCCCGTCGATATCCTCGTCAACGAAAAACTGGTCGCACGAGGCGAAGTCCTCGTCTTGAACGATAACTTCTGCGTGAGAATCAATCAAATCGTCGCCGATCCCGCTTGATCGATCTCACACACCGCTCTTAACAAAGGTAGAAAGCCAGACCATGAAAAAAACAAACCAAATCCACAGAAAAAAATTGCACTTTAACATAATGATTATCGGACTTTTGACCCTCCTGACACCCTCGATTCTCTATGCCGATGAAAAAACAGTCCCCAACGCCGCTCTGACCATCCCGGCAACCAACATCGAAGATAAACCCCTCGAAAAACCCGACCCCTTCCTCCAAACCGAAAAAAACGACCAGACAAAAAAATCCTTCACAACCCCCCTGCTGACAAATCCCTGGATCGCCCTCGCCGTCGTCCTGACCATTATCCTCGGCGGTGCCTGGCTGCTCAAACGATTCTACCCCGGCGGAAATATGCTCTTGGGTTCTCTCCCCATCCTCCAAGTCCTGGGCCGAACACATCTATCCTCAAAACAAACACTCGTCATGATCAAAGTCGATAACAAACTCCTCCTCCTGGGAATCACCGATCACCAGATCACACCATTGATGACTTTCGATTCGCCCGATGAAGTTTCGCACCTGCTCACACAAATCGAACAGAACAGGCCCACAAGCATCACCACAGGTTTCAGACAATTTTTCTCCCAGGAAAAAAACACCATGAACCCCGCAAACAACCCTCAAAACGATTTTTTTGACAATAGTTCCGATAAAAATGTCGAAACGAACGTTTTACAGTTGAAAACTGAGCTAAATACGTTATTAAAGAAGGTACAGGATTTCAAACGCAATGGAGGCGATAACACTTCAGCTTAGCCATGGATGGCAAAAAAATTTACAACCCGGTTAACGCCCGCACATTTTTCCTGGTCGCGGGAATACTCCTGCTCCTCGGAGCACCCCTTGCCGATGCGCAAACCATACCCGCTGACGGCACGAACCTCTATCTGCCCGATGTCCGGCAACTGGTCCCGAATGTCAACGACGCACCCGGCGTCTCCGCAGCCGTCCAGATTCTCGTCATCATCACCGTCCTTTCCCTCGCCCCCGCCATTCTCGTCATGGTCACCTGCTTCACGCGAATCGTCGTCGTCCTCGCACTCTTAAGGCAAGCGCTGGCCACGCAACAACTTCCGCCAAATCAGGTCATGATAGGACTCGCCCTGTTCATGACCTTTATGGTCATGGCCCCGACCTGGTCAAGCATCCAGACAAACGCCCTGACCCCCTATCTCAACAATACCATCAACCAGGAACAGGCCTTCGATCTGGCCCTGAAACCCATTCGGGAATTCATGATCCGCCAAATCGAAGCCACCGACAACGAACAGGACGTCTACATGTTCCTCGCCCACACAAACCCAGAAAACACCGAAAATCTCAAATGGGCAAACATCCCGACCACCGTCCTGATCCCTGCGTTCATCACCAGCGAACTTAAAACCGCCTTTATCATCGGCTTTAGAATCTATCTGCCGTTCCTGATCATCGATATGGTCATTTCCTCGGTCCTGATTTCAATGGGTATGCTGATGTTGCCCCCCATGCTCATCTCCATGCCCTTCAAACTATTACTCTTCGTCCTGGTCGACGGCTGGCATCTGGTCGCTGGAAGCCTGATCAACAGCTTTGTATGAGGATGAATGATTTGTGGGAGGATAAAAGGATATGACAATTTCAATCTCCGAAGCCTTGGACATGGCCCGTTACGCGATAGCGCTGATTTTGCAGCTCTCGGCCCCGACTTTGCTCGTCGGAATGGTGGTCGGTTTGATTATCAGTATTGTTCAGGCTGTAACTCAGATTCAAGAACAAACACTGACATTTGTACCCAAAATGATCGCCATGGCGATTATGGCAGTTTTAATGGCGTCGTGGGCCATGACAAAAATTATGGAATTCAGTAAAGAGATGTTTGTGTTTGCAAATTTCAGATAAACAAAAACATACACAAACGTGTAACTTTCGACCCTATATTACACGTTTGTGTAATTAATGGATAGACAATAAATGAACGAAGGTTTTGGATTATTACAAACATTGATCAATTTGCCGGTGATAGCCTTGCTCATGGCGAGGATCGGCGGGCTTGTAACTTTCGTGCCATTCTTCAGTAGCAGCACAATACCGGCCAAAACCCGCATTTTTCTGGCAGCAGGAATCACCCTCGTGGTCCTGCCTTTTGCGGGGGAGACGGTGACGGCGCCGGCGGACCTGGGTTCGCTGGTGGTGGGGATGACCGGGGAGCTGCTGATCGGGATGGTGATGGGATTGATTGTTTCCATTGTCTTTGCCGGGCTTCAGTTGGCGGGGTTGATTATCGATCAGCAGATGGGGATCGGGATGGCGCAGGTGTTCGACCCGTTGTTCGATGAAGAGACTTCGGTGCTGAGCCAGTTTTACTTTTGGCTAGCTATGGTGATATTTTTATCGATTCGCGGTCACATTTTGCTTGTGGGGGCATTGGTCAAGAGTTTGAAGACGATTCCGCCGGGGCAATTTGTGGTCAGCGAAGATGTGGTGGTGAGTTTGACGAATATTTTGCAGGTGAGTTTTGTGATTGCGATACAAATTGCGGCTCCGCTGGTGGTTGCGATTTTTTTGACGACGCTGGCGATGGGTTTTGTGGCTCGGACCGTGCCGCAGTTGAATATTTTGTCGGTTGGTTTTTCGATCAGGCTGATGCTGGGATATGTGCTTGTAATTGTGTGCCTGATTCCGGTGATTGAGATTTTTCAGCGGTCGCTTGATACGGTTTTTTTGAGTTTATATCAGTTGTTCGGGCTGTAAGCGGGCTTTGGGCTTTGGGAGTAAGCGGACGTGGCGGACGATTTTGGAGAAAAGACAGAGGCGCCGACTCAGCGACGACGCGAGGAATCGCGTGAGCGCGGACAGGTGGTCAAGTCGATGGATTTGACGGCGGCGATCGCCCTTCTTGGGGCGATGGTAGCGTTGAATTCCTTTGGTCCTGAGTTGTTGCGCGAAATGATCGGTATGATGCGGCGGATGCTGACGTTTTCCCTGAGCGATACGAACACGGCATCGTCGATGAAGGAATTGATGTTTATCGGGCTGACTTTATTGGCGAAGCTTACAATTCCGGTTTGCCTGATCATGACGGTGGTGGCGGTGGTTGTTACATTGACACAGGTAGGTTTTTTGCTGACGTTTCATCCGCTGATGCCGAGTTTTTCGAAGATCAATCCAATCAGCGGGTTCGAGCGAATGTTTTCAATCGAATCGGCGATCAAAATGGGAATGAATCTTGTCAAGGTGGGATTGATCGGAGCGGTGGCGTATTTGACGATCAAGAGTAAGCTTGGACAGATCGTGATTCTTTCGAGTATGGATACCTGGCAGATTATCGGTTTGGCGGGTGAATTGATGTTTTTGCTGGGCATTCGGATGGGGGTGATTTTGCTGGTGCTGGCGATTTTCGATTATGGGGTGACGTGGTTTCAGAACGAGAAAAAATTGAAGATGTCCAAGCAGGAATTGAAGGAAGAGATGCGTCGGATGGAAGGCGATCCGCTGGTGAAAGAGCGTCGGCGGCGAGTAGCCAGGCAGCTTATGGCGCAGCGGATGCAGCACGCGGTGCCCAAGGCGGATGTGGTGATTACGAATCCGACGGAATTGGCGATTGCGATCAAGTATGATGCGGAGACGATGGCGGCTCCGAAGGTTATCGCGAAGGGCGCGGATCATCTGGCGGCGAGGATTCGGCAAATCGCGATCAAGAACGGGATTCCGATTGTGGAACGCAAGCCTTTGGCGAGAGCGATTTATAAGACGGTGGAGGTTGGGCAGGAGATACCGCCGGCGTATTATAAGGCGATTGCGGAGATATTGGCGTATGTGTATGAGTTGACGGGGAAGAAGTTGGAAGAAGTTAAAAAAGATGCCAGCGTCAAAAGTATTCCCTCGTCCAGAATGTCATAATATACTGCAATATAAGCTGTTTATATTCATTTCTTCCTTGACAGGCCGAGGCGGGCCTTTATAATGGAAGTACTTTCATAGCAACGATTTGGAGCAATAATGCGGCACAGCGTGAATCCTTTGCAAATTCGGCTCTTTGACGCCTACGATCCTGTCCTGACCGAAAAAACGCGCAAGCGTCTCCTGGAACACTGGCCCGGGGTCCTGCGGCATGTGATCCTTGAACTGCTGCCCGTGGATACCCTCGGCGGTCACTTCGATCCGAAGATGGGCCGGCCGACGAAGGAACTCTATTCCCTCGCCGGGCTTTTGCTGATCAAGGAATTCATGAACTGGACGAAGGAAGATGCCCTGGATCAATACCGCTTCAATATGCAGGTGCATTACGCCCTGAATCTCGAACCGGTCGCCCAGGATCTTTCCAAGCGGACGCTCGAACGCTACCTCGCCTATTTTGAGGAAGATGAACTGGCGAAAGCGACGATGGACGCGGTGACCGTCAAGTTGATCGAGCTCCTGGATCTCAACATCGATCGGCAACGGCTCGACTCCACGCACATCTTCAGCGATATGGCCGGCTTTGGCCGAACCCGTCTGATGGGCGTCGCGATCAAGCGGTTTCTCACGCAGGTGCTTCGCCAGGACAGGAAGGTCTATCTTTCGCTCCCGGAATCGCTTCGGGAGCGATATGCCCCCGGCGTGAATCGGTTGTTTGCCGACTGCAAAAAGGACGGCGACTCGCGTCGGTCGCTTCGCGATCAGGTGGCCGAGGATATGTACACCCTCCTCAAGGCGTTCGCCGGGAAAGAGGCCTACGTTCGCAAGGACACGTACAAGGCCCTGGAGCGTATTTTTTATGAGCAGTGCGAGGTCCGCGAAGAAAAGGTCCTCGTCAAAGAGAAGACCGGCGGCCGGGTGATGCAGAACCCGTCGGATCCGGAGGCGACGTACGATGGGCATAAGGGGCCGGGCTATCAGGTGCAGCTCTCGGAGACCTGTCATCCGGACAATCCCGCGCAGTTGATTACTTGTGCGATTCCGCAGACGGCGGCGGAGTCGGATGCCAGGGCACTCGAACCGGTGCTCGAGGCGTTGCAGGGCCGAAAGCTCCTTCCCCGGGAGATGGTGGCCGATACCCCTTATTGCGGCGATGAGAATGTTCAGAGGGCCGAGGCCCTGGGCGTCGAACTGATCGGACCGATGCCGTCGGATTCGTCGTCCGGTTCCGATTCGGATCAGGCCGACGTCGGCAAGGCCGAACCGTTGAATATCGATGATTTTGATATCGATGAGGTGACGGAAGAAGTGATCTGCTGCCCGGCGGGCCATGGGCCCGAATCGTCGAAACACCACGGGGCATCCGGCGTGACGAAAACCGTCATGCCGGTTTCGGTGTGCGGCGGGTGCGAGTTTTTCGCCCAATGCCCGATGAAGAAAATTCGTGACACGTACGTTCTGGAACATACGGCCAAGGCGCGTCGGCTCGTGGGTCGGAGGCGAGAGACGGCGACGGAGGTTTTCAAAGAGCGGTATCAGATTCGGGGCGGGATCGAAGGGACCAACAGCGGGCTTAAGCGTCGCACGGGGTTGGGCCGATTGCGTGTGAGAGGTTGGCCGGCGGTAAGTCATGCGATTTATTTGAAGATCGCCGGCTGGAACATTTTGCGGGGGGCGGTCTGCGCGACGATACGGGAAATCGTCTACGCGAGGGCAAAAAAGGCGGTCCTGGGGCTTGATTTTGCTCGGTGGCGCGGGTTGCAGGTCCTCGGCGGTGTCCGAAGGGGTCTGCGAAGATCATGGGGACCGCCTGTTGAGCGAGGGATGATTTTTTCTGCGTTCAGCCAGGTTGCCTGAAAGACTTTTGACGTCGGCATCAGTTTTGCGAGATTTTTGCGGTCGTTGTCCCATTGCGAGCCGGGGATTTTAGGCGTTTCGATGATTTTGGGGACTTTTTGAAGTTTTTTGTGCAGCAGGATGTATTTGAACGCATCTGTGGGGATTCGCCCGAGTCCTATATGTTCGTGCCGGTCCAGGTGCGAACCTGTTTCTCCTTTGGCGTCGTTCAGGTGAATGCAGCCTATCCGATCGAACCCGATATGGCGGTCGATTTTTTGCAGTAAATCATCGAGATGCTCCTGGGGCCAAAGGGGATAGCCTGCGGCGTGAAGATGGCAGGTGTCCAGGCAGCAGCCCAGTCGATCGGGATATTTTGAAGCGTCGATAAGCTGGGCGATTTGTTCAATTGTTCCGCCGAGACAATGCCCGCCGCCGGCGGTGGTTTCCAGAAGGATTTTTACATCCGGGATTTGTTCAAAAACGGCATTGAGTCCGGTGGTAACCAGTTCGATTCCCCTGGCGGCACCTTGCCCTCGATGACTGCCGGGATGGAGCACGAGGCGATCGATTTTCATTTGTCGGCAACGGTCGAGTTCTTCCCGCAGGGCTTGGAGGGAGCGGGTGAGAACGTCCTGACAATTACCGGCCAGGTTGATCAGATATCCGCTGTGAGCGACGATGTAAAGGATTTGGTTCTGAAATTTTTGGCGGGTCGAGTTCCACAGGTCTATATTCTGCTTCGACATCGGGGCCATTTGCCATTGGCGTTGATTTTTTACAAATAGTTGAACGCAGTTGCATTCGAGTTCATGGGCGGCGATCAGGGCATTATGAGGCCCGCCTGCAATCGACAAATGAGCACCGAGTAAAAGCATTTTTCCGGTTATCCTTTCCGCAGTGGGTAATTAATCGCAATCATGTTACCTGCCTGTTGTCCGAAAGTCGAGCGCGATCGGTTAAAACCTTAGTGCAGTGTGATTTTTTTACAGGCGTCGTCCTCCTTTCCAACGTTATGGTGGGCCGGGAGTTGCGGGCGAAGAGAGTCTTACGCATAATCGGGTAAAGGAATTGACAGGCCATTTCAACTCGATATGATTAGTATATAAAAATTTTATAATAAAAGAGTTGGGCTAAATTAGCGGTGTTTTGTTATTCTCGCCGACTTGTTTGCTCCGAAAATCATCCCAAGAATTGAAAAAAATAATACGGATTGACGTTTCGTATTTTGGAGTCCTGCGATGAAAAAATACCTGATTGTACTGTTTTTGATTATTGCGGCGATAAGTCTGGGAACTGCGTTCTGGACTCATGCCAAAACTCCTTCCGCGCGTTTTCGATCGGTACCGATAAGCCGAGGGGATTTGTTGATTACCATCAGCGCGACAGGAACGGTCGAGCCTGTGGAATTGATCGATGTCGGGGCCCAGGTTGCGGGGAAGATCGAATTTTTCGGTAGCGACCCTAACGATCCGACGAAAACGATCGACTACGGCACGGAAGTGGATGAAGGAACTATTCTGGCGCAGATCGACGATTCGTTGTATAGGGCGATTGTGGATCAGGCAGAGGCGCAGGTGGAACAGGGTAGGGCGAATGTTTTGCGTGCGGAGGCGGACCTGATGCAAATTAAGGCCAAGCTTCAACAGGCGGAGAATAACTGGAAGCGTGCGCAGGAGCTTGGTCCGTCGCGTGCCCTTTCGGCGACGGATTATGATTCATATAAGGCGGAGTATGAGACTGCCCTGGCTACGGTGGCGGTAGGTGAGGCTACGGTGGTCCAGGCGAAAAAGAGTGTCGTTCAAGCGGAAGCGGCGTTGAAACATTCGCGAACCAATCTTGGGTATTGCACGATCAAATCCCCGGTCAAAGGTGTTATTATCGACCGCCGGGTGAACATAGGGCAGACGGTGGTGGCGAGTCTGAACGCTCCGAGTCTTTTTCTGATTGCGAAGGACCTGACGAAGATGCAGGTGTGGGCGGCGGTGAACGAAGCGGATATCGGGAATATTTATCCGAATCAGCGTGTGACGTTTACCGTGGACGCGTTTCCGGGGATGACGTTCGAGGGGACGGTTGGGAAGATACGGCTTAACGCGAGCATGACGCAGAACGTTGTGACGTATACGGTTGAAATCGACACCGACAACTCGGATGGTCAGTTACTGCCCTATTTGACGGCGAATCTTCGATTTGAGGTGGCGGAGCGTAAAGGTGTGCTTCTGGTTCCCAATGCCGCGTTGCGTTGGATTCCCACTCCGGATCAAATCGCTCCCGGGGTCGATGAGACGATTTTAAACGGGAGTGCGCAGAGTTCGGGTGGTGCGTCGGGGCAGGCTTCGAAAAAGGGAGTGATCTGGTTTAAGGACGGTCCCTATGCCAGGCCCGTTGAAGTGGATGTTTTTCTGAGCGACGGTTCGATGACGGAAATTCAGAGCGACGATCTGGAAGAAGGTATGGAAATCATTGTGGGGGAGTATGAGGCTGGTGTTCAGGCGGACGAGACGACCAATCCTTTTACGCCGAAATTTCCACCTCGCCGACGTCGATAAGGACGGCGGGAGTCGACGAATTCAAGCAGGATGGACACAGGATCAATGGAATTAATCAGGCTGGAAAATATATGTAAGACCTATCATCTGGGCGAGATGGAAGTGCCGGTTCTCAAGGGAGTTTCCCTGAGTGTGAAGCGTGGTGAAATGGTGGCATTGATGGGCGCTTCGGGATCGGGCAAGACGACGCTCATGAATATTCTGGGTTGTCTGGACCATGCGACGTCGGGGCGATATTGGTTTGAGGACGAGGACATCACGAACTATACGTCGGATCAGCGAGCGATGGTTCGGAACAGTAAGATTGGATTTGTTTTTCAAAGTTTCAATCTTCTGTCACGGACGAGCGCGATAGAAAATGTGACGATGCCTCTTTCTTATGGTCCCAAGGTTCTATCGGATCATGAGGCCCGGGAATTGGGGATACGCCTGCTGAAACGGGTCGGTCTTGAAGAACGGATCGATCATGAACCTTCACAGCTTTCGGGAGGTCAGCAGCAGCGTGTCGCGATTGCGCGATCTTTGGTGAATCACCCGCCGGTGCTTTTGGCGGATGAGCCGACGGGGAATCTCGATTCGCGAACGAGCAAGGAAATTCTCAGTATGTTTCAGCAGCTTAATACCGAAGAAGGATTGACGATTATTCTAGTGACGCACGATGCCGACGTTGCCCGTCATGCGAGCAGAACCATTCACATTCGCGATGGGATGGTTGAATCGGGAGTTTACGCATCGTCTGCGCACTCTTCGGAGGTGTCCCGATGAGTTGGTTTGCGACGAAATTTCATTCGCGTACGCTGCGTACGGCGTTTCGCGCTCTTCGACGGAACATCATGCGTTCGGCCTTGACGACACTGGGTATTGTGATTGGTGTGGCGGCGGTTATCGCGATGATGGAAATCGGGAACGGTTCTTCCAGGGCGATTCAGCGATCGATAGAGAGTATGGGGGCATCGACGATGATTGTTTTTCCGGGAACCGCTGCGAGCGCGGGTGTGACGTTCGGGCGAGGGAGCGCGGTGACTTTGACCCCTGAGGATGCGGAGGCTATTTCGCGTGAATGCCCGGCAGTTCGAGTGGCGGCACCGATTGTGCGTGCGCGGGGACAGGTGATTTATGGAAATTTGAACTGGGTTCCCGCCTCGATGATGGGAACGGCGCCCGCGTTTCTGGAGGCCCGGGAATGGGGGGTGGCCGACGGCGAACCTTTTACCGACCAGGACGTTCGAAGCGGGAACAAAGTTTGTCTGCTGGGTCAGACGCTTGTTCGTGAACTTTTCGGCGGGGTTTCGCCTGTGGGACAGGAGATTCGGATTCAGAATGTTTCGTTCAAGGTTGTGGGCGTGTTGGCTCTTAAAGGGGCGAATATGATGGGGATGGACCAGGACGATATTTTATTGGCGCCGTGGACGACCATCAAGCGCCGAATTACCGATGCGGGCAGCACCAATACGAGCAGTTCGACCACTGTTGTTTCAAGCTCGGTGAATACGTTAAGTTCGCTTTATCCCGGGGCGGTCAAGCTTTATCCTGAACAATCGGCGGCCCAGGCGGCCAATACACCGTTACCGGTTCGTTTTACGAATATCAATCAAATCCTCGTGGCGGCACGATCGCCGCAACAGATCGAGCCTGCGATTCGTCAGATTACGGAACTTCTTCGCGAGCGTCATCGCATTCGATTTGGGCAGCCTGACGATTTTAATATCCGAAATATGGCGGAAATGACGAAGGCGCTGAGTTCGACGACGACGTTGATGACCCGGTTGCTGTTGGGCGTTGCCCTGATTTCGCTGGCGGTCGGCGGTGTGGGGATTATGAACATCATGCTCGTTTCGGTTACGGAACGGACGCGTGAAATTGGTTTGCGTATGGCGGTGGGCGCTCGGGGGAAGGATATTCTGCGGCAATTTCTGGTAGAGGCGGTGGTTTTGTGTATGCTGGGAGGAGCATTGGGCATTTTGCTGGGTCGCGGGGGATCGATCCTGGTGAGGACGATTTTGAAATGGCCTACGGAACTTTCGATTGGTGCGATCATCGCGGCGGTGGTGGTGTCGGTTTCGGTGGGAGTTGCTTTTGGTTATTATCCGGCGTGGAAAGCATCGAAGTTAGATCCCATCGAGGCGTTACGTTATGAATAGACGCTTTTGCGTAAGAGGCAGGAAGACGATCATGATGAGACGGTGGATTTGTGTTAGCCTGATTTATATGACAGCGTTGAGTGGCTGTAGTGTGGGGCCGGATTATCGCAGGCCTGAGGTGCCGACGCCCGAAGTATGGAGTGGTGAAAAGGATGGTCCTGTCGCTACGCAACCTTCGATTGTGACGACTCAGCCTGCGGATGTGTCATCGTGGTGGAAAACGTTGAAAGACCCTACGCTTGATTCGCTGATTGAACGGGCGATTGAATCGAACCTTGATTTGCGAATTGCGACGGCCCGGATTCGTGAAGCCCGTGCTCAGCGAGGGATTATTGCCGCAGATCTGTGGCCTGAGGTTAACGCGTCGGGTTCTTATCACTATCGGGGTTCGAGTTTAAATACAACGCCCAAAACGACCGGCGGCGCGGGTTTGGGCAAACAATTTCGCAATTCGGCGATAAACTCCGGAGTGGGCAGGGTTGTCTCGGGGCCGACGGCTATTCCGGGGCCGGGTGATATCGCGGGACAGGCTTTGACGGGGGCGGTTTCTCAGACGCTTCAGAACAATGCTTCGCCGAAAGTATCGCGGGGACAGAATCTTTTTCAGGCGGGTTTCGACGCTTCGTGGGAGATCGATGTTTTTGGAGGAATTCGACGTGAGATCGAGGCAGCGGATGCCGATATCGCGGTGAGCATTGAAAGCCGTCGAGACGTGCAGGTGACGTTGCTTTCCGAGGTGGGGCTTAATTATGTTCAACTTCGCAGCGCACAGCGACGATTGGAAATTGCGCGAGAAAATATTCGCGTTCAACGAGACACGGTGGAATTGACGCAGACGAAATATGAGGCGGGATTTACCAGCGAGCTGGATGTGGTCCAGGCTCAGGCGCAGCTTGCGAGTACGGAGTCGCAGGTGCCGCTTTTTGAAACCGCTATCAAACAGGCGATTTATCAGTTGAGCGTTTTGCTTGCGTTTCCACCGGCAACGCTGCTTGAGGAACTGGAACAAGTGAAGCCCATTCCGACCCTTCCGCCGGAGGTTCCCATCGGACTGCCTTCGGAACTTCTTCGACGACGTCCGGATATCCGGATAGCGGAAAATCAGCTCGCCGCGGCCACTGCACGGATCGGAGCGGCTACGGCGGACCTTTTTCCGCGATTTTCGCTTACGGGGTCGATCGGTCCGCAAAGCAGGACGATTAATCATTTGTTTGATAGAAATAGCGTTGGATGGTCGATTGGTCCTAGCGTGAGTTGGCCTGTTTTTGACGGTTGGCGGATTCGATCCAATATTGAGGTTCAGAACGCACGGCAGGAGCAGGCATTGGCGATTTATGAACAAACGGTTCTTGTCGCGTTTCAGGATGTTGAAAGCTCGTTGACGGCGTATATTAATGAGCAAAGTCGCCATCGGTCACTTGCCCGCGCGGTCGAGGCCAGTGAGCGATCTACCAATTTGAGCAATGAACTTTATCAGCGGGGGATGACGGCGTTTTTGAATGTTCTGGAGTCGCAACGCGCACTTTATACGACGCAGGACCAGTTGATCCAGAGTGAAGCCAGCGTGGTCACGAATCTTATTTCGTTGTATAAGGCGCTGGGCGGCGGCTGGGAAGTGATGGAAGAATAAGGTTTATCGGTGCGTGGTGTTGATTTATTATTCACTTTGCATGACAATGAAAGAAAGATTATGGCGAAACAGGAATATACAAAATATCAGCAAAAGATCATCGGCAGATATTATGAGAATCTGGACACGATCATGCTGCAAAAGTTGCAGGAACTGGTTACCGAGCTTTATCTTGCGGGTTCTGAAAAGGAAAAGGCGAAATTATGGGAACGGGCGCATAAAGCCATGGTTCAATTGGAAATTCCGCCTGAAGTCATTAATAAGATTATTCAATCTCATAAAGTTGAAACTCTGGCGTCGCATGTCGAAGAATGGCTTAGAAAAAAGTAACAGGAAAACTTCTTTTCTGCGAGCCGGACATGGCCTAGAATTTAATGAATAGAGGGTTTTGAAAATTCATTTTTTCCAGATGGGAGGAATCCGAAATGGCAAAAATGAGATGTCCAAATTGCGATGAGGAAATGCTGGTCGAGGACGCGGCTTTGCAAGGGGTGTTGGACGACGAATCAGGGATTATTAATTGCAATGCGTGTGGGGAAAAATTTGAAGTTCCCCATGAAATTCGCGAGGAACTTCAGGCGAAGAGAGATTATGAAGATCTTGCCATGCTGGACTTCGCTGGTGGTGAAGGGATCGATGAAGATTTCGATTAAATTGAGACCTGAGGCGGATTCCAGGTGTCGGCTTTGGTAAAAAGAAAGCTGGGGCGTCGTGTGTGAATTATTCACGACGATTTTTAAGACTTTTTTGATGTTTTTTCCGATCGCTGGTGTTCAGGATTCAATCGGTCCGGATTGGCTTGAAGATTGGGAGTATGGCGGTGTTTTGTGAACCAGCCGTTTCAAGCCATCGGCGATGTACTGAACAACAACGAAAAATACGGGCACCAAGAAAACACCGAGAATGGTCGCGGAGAGCATTCCGCCGAAGACGGCTGTTCCCATGGCCTGACGACCGGCGGCACCGGCGCCGGTGGCGATGACCAGGGGGAATACGCCTAGAATGAAGGTAAAGGCGGTCATGAGAATGGGCCTGAAACGAATGCGTGAGCCTTCGAGAACCGCTTCGATAATTCCCTTGCCCTGGTCGTGGGCTTGCTTGGCGAATTCGACGATCAGAATGGCTGTTTTACTTGCCTGACCGATGAGGAGGACCAAACCGATCTGCATGTAAATATTATTATCGAAATGGCGAATGTAGGTGGCGGCGACGGCGCCCATCAATGCGACGGGGACCGCGAGAATGACCGCCATAGGGGTTGCCCAGCTTTCGTATTGTGCGGCAAGAACGAGAATGACAAAAATGATACCCATTGTGAAAATCATCGTTGTTTTCGTGCCGGCCTGACGTTCCTGGAAGGATATTCCGGACCATTCGTATCCCATTGACGGAGGCAGAGCTTGGCGGGCAATTTCTTCCATGGTTTCCATCGCCTGGCCGGAGCTGTAGCCTGGAGCCGCCTGGCCGGAAATGGTCGCACTGGTGTACATGTTGAAACGGTTGATGGCAATGGGACCGGTGGTTTCCTCGACCGTCAACAATGTGTTGAGCGGAATCATTTTTCCAGTCTGGCTTCGAACTTCGATGGTGTTGATTTTTTCGATTTTGTCGCGATAATCGGCGTCGGCCTGTACTCGTACACGATAGGTTTTACCGAAAAGATTGAAATCGTTGACATAATATTCGCCCAGCGTTCCTGCGAGCGTCTGGAAGATGCTGCTTAGATGCACATTTAAGCTCTTGGCTTTTTCACGATCGATATGCAGCATTAACTGGGGGATATTCGCGCGGAAGCTGCTATTCATTCGCGTGAGCACCGGGCTTTGCGAACCTCGCATGACCAGGTCGTTGGCGATATTTTCTAATTCGCCTACGTCGGTCGTGCCGCGATTTTGAAGTTGAAGTTCGAATCCACCCGCCAACCCCAAGCCTGGAACGGGCGGAGGAATAAACGCAAAACTGATGGCTTCGTTGATCTGGGCCAATTGCATCATGAGTTTCATCTGGATGCCTGAGGCGCTAAGTTCGGGCGTTTTTCGCTCGGACCAGTCTTTCAGGGAGATAATGGCAAAACCGGAGTTGGTACTTGAAATGTTATTCAAAATGGAATGTCCACCCAGGGTGATATAGGTTTCGACGCCTTCGGTGTTTTCCAGAATGCCGTTGATACGGTCCATGACATTTTTTGTTCGTTCCAGCGGGGCTCCTTCCGGCAATTCGACATTGACCATCATGAAGCCCTGGTCTTCATTCGGCAAGAATCCTGTAGGAAGCGACTTAAAGCCGACAAGGGTCAACATGCTCAGAATGACGAAGATACTCATGGCGAACACCGTTCGTCGAACCGTCATTCCCAGCAGGTTCATATAACCGCGTGTGGTCCAGTTGAAGAATTTGTTGAAAAGTCTAAATCCCAGATGATGTTTTTTGGTTCCGGGCTTTAAGAATAATGCGCACAACGCCGGACTTAACGTCAGGGCGTTTATTGTCGAAAAGGCCGTGGCGACCGAAATGGTCAAAGCAAACTGACGATACATTCGGCCTGTAATACCACTGACCATCGTACTGGGGATAAACACAGCCATCAGTACAAGCGAAGTGGCGATCAACGCGCCGGTGATTTGCCCCATGGCTTTGAAGGAGGCTGTCTTTCCATCCAGGCCCTCCTCTTCCATAATTCGCACGACATTTTCAACAACGACAATCGCATCATCGACGACGATACCGATGGCCAGAACAAGACCGAACAAGGTAAACGTGTTGATCGTCATTCCCATTGCCAGCATGACCGCAAAGGTCCCGATGAGTGAAACGGGGATCGCAAGCGAGGGAATAATGGTCGTGCGAATGTCCTGGAGGAAAATGTAGATGGTCAGAATGACCAGAATGCCCGCGATGATCAATGTTTCGAGTACTTCATTGATCGACGCGGAGATATACTTGGTCGTATCATAGGTAATGGTATAATCAAGTCCTTCAGGGAAGGTTTCTTTCAAGCGTGCGAATTCTTCCCGAACACCTTCCGAAACACTCAGTGCGTTTGCGCCGGGCGTCATGAAGACACCGATGGCAACGCTGGGCTTGCCGTCTTTCTGCCCATACACCGAATACGATTCGGCCCCCAGTTCCACTCTGGCTACATCGCCGACCCGAAGCATCTGTCCCTCGGCGCCTGTCTTGATGACGATATTTTCAAACTCCTCAGCGGTTTTTAATCGTCCACGGGTTCTGACGATGTAAACTGTTTTCAGACCGGCGGGCGCAGGGGGCATTCCGATCTGCCCTGCCGCGACCTGAACGTTTTGCTCCCGGATGGCGTTGAGGACATCTTCCACACTCAAACCCCTCGCGCGAAGCAGACTCGGATCGAGCCAGATTCGCATACTGTAATCGCGCGCACCGAAAACCATCACATCGCCCACGCCGTCAACACGTCCTAAAGCATCGACGACTTGCGTTTTGGCATAATTACTCAAATACGTTTCATCAAATCGGCCGTCGGGCGAAATCAGATTGGCAAACAAAACAATCGTGGTCGATCGTTTACGAGTCACCACGCCTTGCCGTTGAACTTCTTCGGGCAACTGCGAGATGGCGGCAGAAACGCGGTTTTGGACCATCACCGCAGCCATATCCACATCCGTCCCGACCTCGAAAGTCACTGTCAGACCCATCGAACCGTCATTGCCGGAAGTTGAAGACATGTATAACATTTTCTCAACGCCGTTGACCTGATCTTCGATGGGAGCCGCTACCGTTTCAGCGACAGTCTGGGCATCGGCACCGGGATAGTTGGCACGAACACTGATCGTCGGCGGGGTAATATCGGGCGTCTGCTCCACAGGCAGCAAAGGAATACTGATCACACCAAAAAGCGTGATAACAATGGAAACCACCGTGGCAAAAATTGGACGATTAATAAAGAATGCGCTTAACATTTATTTCTTCCTCGCTGAGGCAAAAGGATATCTATTTTTTCGATTCAGACGCGTTTGGGACTGTCGCAGGCTGAGTCTGAGTCGTCGGAGCCGCCGGCGCCAACGTTCCCAGTTCCACCGGTGTGACCGTCATGCCCGGTCTGGCCGAGAGAACACCCAGGACGATGTATTTTTCACTCGGTAAGACGCCGGTAATCAGTCCGTTTTCCGCTTTGTGATAATCCGCCACCTGCCGCATCCCCTCGACCTGCAATCCGAGCGTTACATACCGTTGTTCCACGACGTTATCGTTGCGGACGACGAGAATATAACTGCCGTTAAGGTCGCGGCGAATCGCGCGTTCATCGACCAAAGTCCTTACGCAATTTTCTCCCGCGGGGACTCGAACCCGAACGAACATTCCCGGCAGCAACACCCCCGACGGATTGTTAACCTTTCCTCGAACCATCACCGTTCCCGTCCCCGGATCGACCTTACTGTCGATATAATCGATTTTTCCCTCGTAGGTGTATTGCACCTCTTTCTCGCTGCCCGTTCCGACGTGAAATGTGGTTTTCCCGATCTGCCGAATCTCCTGAAGCGGTCCGAGCAGTAAATCCTCGCCTAAATTAAAATAAACATACATCGGGTCCATCCGGGTTACCGTCGCCAAAAGCGTCTTTTCCTGCGCCCCCACCAGCGAACCGACGTCCACCAGATTTCTGTTCACGATTCCATCGATCGGCGCGGTGACCGTGGTATAACCAAGCTGAAGCTCCGCCTGGGCCAGTGCGGCTTCTTCCGCCTTGAGTGCCGCGGCCGCAATATCCCGATTTGCCTTTCGCTGGGTCACTTCCTCTCGACTGACGGCGTCTGAAAGAATGGCCTTTTCCACACGTTCCAGGTCAACTTCGCTCCTGGCCAGCAACGCCCGCGCCGAAAGCACCTTCGCAGACAACGCATCGCGACGAGCCTTGTATTCGGCAGGATCGATGACAAACAGGGTCTCACCTTTTCTGACTCTGGCGCCGTCCTCATACACCACTTCCTGTAAAAAGCCTTCGACACGCGCACGCACATCCGCGATTTCTATCGCTTCGGTCCTGCCGGTGAAATAAAACAAATCGCAAATATCGCGTCTTTCCGGTGAAGTCACGGAAACCACGGGCGGCGGAAATTCCGGCACTTTCACGGGCGGTTTTTTTCCCAGATAGACAATCGTGGCCACCACCACGCCTAAAGTCACCAGAACGATGATTCCCGTCGTAAAATTACGAACTGCCGATATCACTGACATAGGTTATTGCTCCTTCAAATCGGCTTGATCGCCGATACTCACTAAAACAGGTACATTTCTCTCTGATCGCTTTTTTATGTTTCATCCGCAGGCATCGTTGCACAAACCGGCTGGGTGCAGGCTTGTTCGCCTGTCTTCCATCCCCCACCCGCCGCACGATAAATTCGAATAAGATTCTGAATCGCCAGACCTTCGCTCACAGCCAGATTGTCCTGCTGCACAAAAAGCGACCGCTGCATATCCAACACATTCTGAAAATCCGTCAAACCGTTGCGGTATTGATTCTCTACCAGGCGAACCGATTCCTCCAGCGACGCGACCGACTCGCCGAGCTTGCTTCGACGATCGATTTCATGGACATAATCGTTTGCCGCGTCTTCGATCTCCTGCAACGCCAGCAAAATCGTTCGTTCATAGTTCACCAGCGCCTGCTGTGTCGCCGCCTCTTCGAGGCGAATTCTGTTACGAATCCGAAAACCGTCAAATAGGTTCCAGGTGAGTTGAGGTCCGAAGCTATAGGCTGCGCTATACGCCCTTCCCAAATCGCCCGTATTCACCGCCTGAAGGTGCAGCCCGCCTGTCAGCGTAAAAAACGGATAAAGTTCCGACGTCGCCACACCAATCAGTGCCGTCTGGGCTGCAAGCTGGCGCTCCGCTCGTCGAATATCGGGACGACGCCTCACCATATCCGCCGGCAATCCCATTGCGATATCCACCGGCGTCTCCGGAAGTCCTGCGTCTTGGATCAACTGTTCCGCCACTGTCCCCGGATGTTCCCCCAATAGCACATCAAGCCGGTTGAATACCCGCCGAAGCTCCGCCCGAAGTGTGGGCACGCTTGCCTGCGTCGCCGAAAGGTTCGCTCTGGCCTGGGCGACATCCAACGCCGGAACCAACCCCGACTCATAGCGTGCCTTGGCAAGCTCCAGCGTCTTTTGCTGCGATTCGATATTCGCTTGCGCAATTTTTAAGCGTTTTTGGAGCGTCCGCGCCTGAATATACGATGTCGCCACTTCCGCGTTCAGAATGACCATCACATCATAATAATTTTCCAGAGATGCTTCCTTCGACGCCAGAACAGACTCATACGTTCGTCGAATTCGTCCAAAAACATCGATTTCCCAAGAGGCTGTTCCGCCGATGGTCGTCAGATTGCCTGCTTTTGGATTTGGATACACCACTTCATTCGAATTCGGAATGGGAATCGGAGCCGGCGCACCGGGACCATACTTGCTCGCTCGCGAGCGAGTATAATTCGCATCGGCGTCTACACGCGGGAAAAATTCTCCGGTCACTTCGCCCACTCGCGCCCGGGCCTGTTCCAGATTCCACCAGGCAATCCGCAAGTCGGTGTTTTTCTCCGCGGCGCGCTCGATCAACTCGGTCAGAACCGGATCGTCAAACTCCCGCCAGTATTCTTCCGGCGTGCAACCACTCCTCAAACCATAACGAAGATCCTGCTGCCATTGATCCGGAACCGCCGGATCCGGCTTTGAATAATTCGGCCCGACCGCACAGCCGTTAATCATCCAAATCAGGCCGACGCAAATGCTCTGCTGCAATATTTCTCGTCCATGTCTCATCGATGTCCTGTGCCTCTAACTTTCCAGTTCGTTTCGATATTTCCGAACATTATCATAAATCTTATGCAACATATCAAACAGTTCGCTAACACGTTTTTTTGAAAATCCGCGAACCATTTTTTTCGATTGTTTCTCCAGAATCACCATGATTTCTTCCCGAACGCCTTTAGCTTTTTTCGTCAGAAAAACTCGATATACCCGACGGTCCGACTCCTCAGGCCGGCGAATCACATAACCCGATTTTTCAAGCTTCTGCACCGCCCGGGCGATCGTGCTCTTGTTCACCTTTGTCTCACGCATCAGTTGATCCTGCCGCAAACCGTCTTCGATGTACAGATGCGCCAAAAAACCAAAGGTCGCCCGGCTCAAACCGAACCGGGCCATCTCCCGATCGATAATATCCAACTGAACCAAATGGATCATCGTCATCCATTTGCCCGGATGATCGTCAAAAAGCTCTGCTTGCCTGTCAACCATGTCTCACCTGCCAATCCTGCACACCCTGTCACTCCTCCCCCATCTCTGCCTCACCCCAACCCCTCATCCCACACCGTCATAGTCCGGCTTGACCGGACTATTCAGAAACGGCTCAAGCCGTTTGACAATCCGCGTTTAACTTCTTTAACTTCTTCCAAACTTTCCGCAACTTTTCCAAAACTTCCCTGAATAACTTTTTAATTAGTTGCAGCCGCAACTAATATATCCGAACAAACTTACTCTCTCTTTATTCAACTGTCAACATCTTCTTCAAAATTCTTTTTGTATCCACTAAAGAAGTAGTGGGTGTTTCTATAAAGACTATTTCAAAAATCAGATGTCCGTTGAAAGAGATTGATTTCATCAAAGGCTTTTTCGTTTTTCCCTTCTGCATCGAGTAGGCAGAGGGATTGCTCCCTCGGCCTCTCACAC
>JAAZAW010000360.1 GCA_012514125.1 Phycisphaerae bacterium
AAACCGCCCCACCTGGCAACAATAATTATGAAATTGATTTTTATGAATCAAAAGCCCACAATAGGAACTTCATACATTTCGGGCGCGGCGTATGTTTTTAAGAATTTGCATAAATCTTTATACGAAAGGAATATCATGACGAAATTTAGAAACCCGACGTCTGCAATCAAAGCCCTGTTGCATCGTGAAGACAAGAAAAAACGACCAATCGCCCGGTTGATCGTGTTGTGGGCTATATTCATTCCATTTGAAACGCTCGCGATCCAGACCTCATACGAAATAGCCTGGATACGGCAGATCGGCACAAGTGGCCAGGATATCAGTAACACCGTAGCAGTGGATACGTTAGGCCATATTTACATCAGCGGAACCACCAACGGCGTCCTTGGCGAAACCAATGCGGGAGGAGACGATGCGTTCATAATCAAATACGACTCATCCGGCAATCATCTCTGGTCCAAACAAATTGGGACCTCCAACGTTGAAAACTGCAACGCTGCAACAACAGGCTCCTCCGGCGACATTTACATCAGCGGCTTTACCACGGGAGACCTCGGCGGCTCGTCGTCCGGAGGCGCTGATGCTTTCCTGGTTAAGTACGATCCGTCAGGAACACATCTTTGGTCTGAAAAAGTCGATTCCGGTTATTATGACAACAGCTTGGCAGTAGCGGCCGATGCTTTCGGCAATATTTATATTAGCGGCAAAACCGACGGCGACATCGTTTTAAGCGAAGGGGGAACAGATGCTTTTCTGGTCAAGTTTAATGAATCAGGATCGGTGCTTTGGAGGCGGCAGAAAGGAAACATCGGTACAGATGAGAGCAACGCCGTAGCCGTGGATGCCCAAGGCAATGTGTATATCAGCGGCTACACAGACAGATCACTATGCGAACCCACTCATGGAGGATATGATGCGTTTGTTATCAAATACGAGGGATCGGGAATCGAACATTGGTCCAAACAAATCGGCACCAGCGGCGAAGATCGAAGCAACGCGGTAGCAGTGGATGCGACAGGCAATGTCTATATCAGCGGGTTTACCACAGGCAGTCTGGAAAACTGCGTTAACGCCGGCGGCACCGACGCCTTCCTGATTAAATATTCCCCAAACGGCAATTTCGTCTGGGCCAGACAACTCGGCACCAGCGACAACGATACGAGTCATTCCGTCGCAGTGGATTCTTCGGACAACATTTACATTACGGGCACTACTGCCGGAAACCTCAACGACATCGGCGCAGGAGGTGAGGACATTTTCCTCGCCTGTTATGATACGGAGGGGACGTTGCTCTGGTCCCGGCAGATCGGAACAATCGGTGATGATGTCAGCCGTTCCGTTGCGATAGACGCCTGGGATAATGTGTACATCACAGGCTACACTAACAACAACCTTGGCGGGACACATGCCGGAGGCGACGATGCCTTCCTGATCAAGTTTCAACCCATGGTCACAAGTCCACCTCTTGCCGGGGATGCGAATCTTGACGGCATCGTGAATGTAGGCGATTTGGGTATCCTGGCAGCTCATTATGGTCAATCAAACTGCACCTGGGCACAAGGCGACTTCAACGACGATGGAATAGTAAACGTCGGCGATCTGGGCATTCTCGCAGCGAATTACGGACAGGAAAAGGCAAATTCACCTTTTGACCTTCGCCCCTGCAAAGCAAGAACCACCATCCAAACGCAACATGAAAACACCACACCATGCAAGAACAGTCAAACAACCAACCCTTGGGTTTGCCCCGGCATGGGCCTGTTTTTGATAATGGGCATCTTCCTGAGCGGCCTGCTTTTCGATGAATTCAGATCGAAAAAATAACCGATTGCCCTCAAATCGACGCTTAAATATCCACCAAAGCCGGTATTTCAACACCGACACAATGCTTGTGCGCGATCCACCGCGGAATAGTCGCATCAGCCGTCATGCGTTTTTCCGCCGTCTGATCCAGACGGCGCCTCATCTGGTGCATCGCCCCCAAAGCGATTAACCATGAAAGGGTCGATTCGGCTCCCTCGTTTTCATTCACGCCCGTACAGCGCAAACCATCACGGCAACCGCCGGTGACAAAATCGTAGAGAGGAACGTTTAAATCGTTACGGCCAAGAAACCACTCATAGCTGCGGCGAGCGTCGTCCGCCCAACGCTGGTCGCCTGTCAAATTATAGGCTTCGATACATGCTTCAACAAGCGACATTGCATCGATAGGCTGCTGATCGAAACGAGCTTTGCCCCCCCCGTTACTATACCAGCCTTGATTTCCTATCAGGGAAAGCTGGCCATCTTTTCCCGTTTGTATCTTCAGCAGCCAGTCAAGACTTTCCAACCCTACCTCGATCATAGTCTTGTCCGGGATCCATTGACCCGAAAGCAAAAGCGCATGAGGAATCCTGGCGTTGGAGTAGGAAACCAAATCGTCAGGCCATACCCAGTCGGGCCGGCGGACGTTAAACTTTTCCAACAGCCGACGGGCCAGTTGCTCACGAATACGACGCACGTCCGTATCACCGTTGAACCGACGAAGGTAATAGTGAATTCCAACCAGCGCATAACCGATTGCACGAGAATGTTCAAAACTCAACGATGTTCCAACAGCTTCGAGAAACAATCGGCTCGCGGGAATCATGATGGCCTTTGTGGGGGCTTCCGGAATAATGGCCCCCAACCCCCACAACGCCCGACCATGCGAATCTTCCGTACCGTTCGTATCGAGCCATTTGAGGTCATAGCTCAAAAAGTTTTTAAATCGACGTGTCTGAAGGTTAAAGGCATCGAGCAAAAAACCCAAATAGGTATGGATCAGGCCCATGATCGATCGATCTTCATATAACGACCAGTGCATGCCCATAAACGCCAGCGCACGCGCATTATCGTCGGTGCAATATCCAAACTCACGATGAGGAATCGTATATTTGGCGTGCTGGAATAATCCCACCCGATCCGTCAACCCGCGAAGATGATTGAGTTTGATCGCCGGCAGGTAAACTCGCTTTTGCTCGGAATTGTTTCCATTACCGTTTCCGTTCTCATTGCGATTGACATGGAAAGGTATTTCGTAACGATGCCGAAGAGCATGATGCGCAAGATCGATATAACTCTTCGCCACTTCCGACCAAAGCATGTTCCGCCCGTGCATATACGCCCGTTTCCGAATCGCATGACGTTCCGTTTCATCGTCAAAAAGATTGATGATCGCATCGGCCAGCCCCTCGACCGATCCAAAATCCACCAGCCGACCTCTGCCTTCCGAAAGCAGTTCCTCCGCATGCCAATACGGCGTCGATACGACCGCCTTACCCGCTCCGATCGCATAAGCCAACGCTCCCGAAGTCGCCTGCTCCTTATGCGGATACGGTGTCACATAGATATCCGCCGCTCCGATATATCGACAAAGTTCATCAATTTCTACAAATTTGTCGATAAACTTTACATTTTTCTCAATACCCAATTTCCTTGTCATCTGAATCAAACTCTCACGGTATTTTTCCCCATCGTGTTTGAGAACATTCGGATGGGTCGCCCCCAAAACCATGTAAACCACATCAGGATATCGACTGACAATCTTTGGCATCGCACGAATCATCATATCCAGACCTTTGTTCGGACTGATCAAACCGAACGTCAAAATCGTTCTGCGTCCCGCAACATTCAGATCGTCCTTGAAAAAATTAGGATCGACAAACGGAACATCATGAATCCCATGCGGAATCAGAGCAATTTTGTTAGCAGGAACATTATACACGTCCTTAAGAATCTGCTCACCCTGGCAACTCATGACAACCAACCGTTCCGCGGAATGAGCGATCCGTTCCATCATGTTCTGATAACAACCATCTTTCACAGCCATCACCGTGTGCAGGGTCACGATCACAGGCTTACGAAGAGTCCCCAACAAACCATTGAGATAATTCCCCGCCTCACCCCCAAAGATGCCAAACTCATGTTGAATAATCACCACATCCGCACAGGAATAATTCAAGTAGTCTGCCGCCATTCGATAATCCGCAGCCACATCCTGACGAATTTCGAGTTTGACCATGGACGGATAATCGTATCCCTGAGGTTGATCGTCCATCGCCACCGCAAAAATATCCCCCCCGATCTCATTATGCGCTGTCTTCATGGAATTGCACAAATCGGCAGTGAAAGTCGGAATTCCACATCGACGCGGAAGATAATTCCCCACAACAGCTAAAATAATGGGATCTCGCGGACATTCACCCTCTTTTTTAATGCTCGTCATCGATAGTATCCCCTCTCCACTTTGATCATTAAAAGTGCCATTTGAATAAGAAAAATAATAAATATCCCCCTGCCGTGAATTTGATTTTAAGATCTTTTTCGTATCAAGTCCAGCATTTTGTTTAAATCGCCCCTCATACGGTACTACATCTATTTCCAGTAATCTTTCAATGAATCTATCTTATTCTCAGTCAATGAATTCAAAACTTTCAGAATAAAAACTCAATTGTCACACTTGACGAATCGCCCCCAGCCATCTATAATCTTGCCCATCAGCCGAAGTGGCGGAATTGGCAGACGCGCGGGATTCAAAATCCCGTTCTGGCAACAGAGTGTGGGTTCGATTCCCACCTTCGGCAGTGCATTTCCAATCAAACTAATACATTCTGACATTTCTGATGTTTTATACGCTTTTGATTTAGTTGTGCCGTAGCATTACGAATATCAACATTTCGGTTGCGGAGTACAACCTTACCCGAAATCAGACTTTGGGGCGTTAAGATCAGCCGCCGGTCGCCTGATGATCCTAAAACCTGAAGCTGAATTTATCGATCCTCCAAAATTTCTCAAAAATCCATAAATTAATCAGCAGTAGCGTAGCCCGTGCCCGTTATCTTACTCCTTCAACTTCACCAGCATCAAACCGGCGAGAAGGAATCCTACGCTCATCGGCAGTCCCAGGCCGCTGCAAAGTGTGCCTGAGGCAGCGTCTTGCTCGGATTTTTCATCCACGGTCGCGGTCCCTAAGACCTTCGCATAATCGGCTGCAAAACTCGATCCGCTCGAACCATAGTTGGCTGCCAGGATGCCCAGGTCACCCACATTCACCTCACCATCGCCGTTAAAGTCACCCATAGACCAGTTTTTCTCCGAACCGCCGTAGTTGGCCGCCAGAATCCCCAAGTCACCGACGTTTACCTCGCCATCTCCATTGGCATCGCCATAGCGGCTGCGGCAAAGCGTCAACACCAGCACATCCATATCCGACTGATCAACCAAATCATCGCCCGTCAGATCAAACGCCGGATCATTCAGTCCGTTCCTGACCTGCACAAACAGAAGATCGATATCGCTGCTCGAGAATGTCCCGTCGCCATCAAAATCCGCCGGGTGCATCGCGAGCTTGTGCACGCCGATCTGCCGCCAGTCGTTGTACTTGTTCTGGAGCATATTCTCACTCTTCATGCCAAAGCTGTCCGCGTACTTGTCGCAGATGATCACATCCACCCCAACCTGAACATTCAAAGCCAGCGGCGAAACAATCGAGTTAACCGGCGTGTCTTTGTCCAGATACTCATACGCCCTCATCGCCACCTCATAAAACAGCCAACCGGTAGGATTACCCTGTCCATCAACTTCCACAACTCCCGCCGCCTGGAGACCGATCTCCTGGGCCTGTGCATCGGATATCTCAAAATTCCCCGCAAAGGTCTTCCAGACATTCGCTGTGGAAACAGCCGTCCTGGACGCCGCAGTCTTGAGTCCGATGACGTACTGCTGGGCGCTCTCCTGTGTGCTCTCATAGGCATAAGGCTCACCGCCGGTGGTATGCACATAAATCTCCACCCTGTCCTGAGTATTCAAATGGCTGTACATATCTTCAAAGACATGGGCCGGATCGTTGACCTTTACCGCCACATAAAACTGATTCGTCGTTCCATCCCAGCGAACGGCATACGCGGCATCCGTACTTGGCGAGGTCCCGCTGTAGTTTTTGTCTAGCGTGACAAACTCACTCGCCAACCACTCCGACAAATTCCCATCGACATTCACACTCCCGTCGGCCCGGGGAATATCGATCGGATTGTTGAAGGCCTTATAGGTCGCGCTTTTGATCATACTCGGGCCATAGCCTATCGCCCAGGCCCGAGCGGTCAGCGTTTCACCAGGATTCACCGTCACGAGTTCCTCTGGATCATATAACGGACTCTCTTGCGTCGGAACACTCCCATCGAGCGTATAATGAATCTCCGCATCCGGCGTCACACAACCAATCGCGACCTTGTCGCCCACGAAGATAACACCACCATCAGGACTGAAGGTCGGAGTCGCTGCTGCCTCCTGAACTTCACTTACAATCAAATCGTCAAGCAGAGCCCAATCCGATCCTCCAGCACTTGAATAAATCTGAATGCCGCCCAAAGCAACCTCCGGAACATCGTTGAGCGGAATATCATCCGACAGCCATGTCGCAGTCGGAGTCCCGGTTCCCCACGAACTCGAAGTCCACTGCGTCAAACCGACCGTATAATAACCGGTGGCAAAATTGGCAATGATTTCCACATCAAGCTTACTTAATGGATCGATGATTTTTCCTGTATCAAAGGCCACGGTTTTGTTGGCAAAAGCCTGAACCATATATTTCTCGTTCTCATTGGCCCAAATAACTACTTTGAACGGATACGTCATGGTACTTCCGCTCGTTTCCGTACCACGAAATTCAATTTTATTATTACTCAATGGTGACAGGTATAACGTAAAATTAACCTTGTACCGACCGTCCTGGCTTGTACCAGCCAAAGTATGATAGATGTTACCGGTCCCAATTTTGATACTCACCGCTTTACCGACGATCCCATAACACCCCGCCGTATAAGGGCTTTCGGGCCCCCCAAGATCGCCACGGTTATAAATATAAAATGAAGCTCTCGTGGGAGGCAAAGCCTGCCACCCCATTCGACCCGGCATAATAGTTGGAAAGGTCTCATACTCTTCAAACCCACCCACATCCAGCAAGGGCGTATCCCCCCATGCCGTCGAAACCATAAACCCCATTCCCAACACCACCATCACCATTCCATACTTCTGCATTTCATTACTCCTTTTTATAACGTACCGAATATCAAGGAAGGCTAAAATACTTTGAATCGCATAGGACGGCAACTCCGCCAAGGCATCGGACCGAGGATCAATTCTATGATTCTGAAACTCCGCCGGAAACGCTTTTCCGTTATCGTGATAATTCAAAAAATCGCAGAAAAGAAAAAGATATCTCCAAAGACAGGCGAAGGCCCGGTAGCGTGCGTTTTCACAACCCCCCGGAACAATATCATGCTGAATAAGGCTGATCGAGAAAAGCTTCGCTGACCGTTACCATGACGTTCTGAGTCTTTTCGCAATGTCTTTAATCGTGACCAACATTATACTTTTTTTAATAGACGTTTAGCTTCTACCAAACTACATGTTTACTTTGTAAATGTCAAGAAAAATTAGCAAATTTTATAAACAATACACATTTACTTTGACAGTGTCATACGCTTTTGATTTAGTCGTGTCGTAGCATTACAAATATC
>JAAZAW010000361.1 GCA_012514125.1 Phycisphaerae bacterium
CATGAAAATTGCACCGAGTTTTCATCTTTCAAGGTTCCTGTCCAGGTCAAATCGACAAAAATAAAAATATTTTTCGTTCTTATCTTCATTCAAATAAAGCGTTTATGGTTTTTGGGATTGCTTATTTTTCCGAAAATTTGCATTCGGCCACCCAGGCGGGCTTTGGGTCAGAAATCACAGACTCAGCATTCGAAGCCAAACAACGTTTTATTAACTTTTAATTTATATTTGCAACTTATAACCTGGATTACCAGCGGGATTATCTTCTGAAGGTGCTGGGATTCACCCTGAAAGAATGAATCGGAAAATTTTCATGCGATTGCCCTGTTACAAATCCTGACGGGCAAAGACATTCCAGGCTCATTTGTCGAAGTTTTCTGAATCATCATGATGGACATTTGGCCAAGCCATGCCGAATCGCCATCGCCAGATAACTTTCTCGAATGCAGGGGCGATCCGAAAGACCTAATGCCTTAAGCGTCTTACGAATACAGCTTTCACTGGGACCTTCAACTTCAACAAATCGTCCAATCCCTTCCAATTCATCGACCTCAATGCTGCAATCGCCCCACCGCCAACAATGGCGACGTTTGGTGTAGTGAGCAAAGCAGATCAAACCTATCGCTTCCAGAAACGCCTGTACCTGCTCAGGCCATTCGACCGGAAATTCAATCTCGTTGCGACATTTAAAAGGACTTTCCTGACATGGCCCTTTGAACGTCAGCCGATAGTTGCTCTGCTGTGTCGAGCAATTTTTCCGATCTCGAAGTCGAATCGCAGAATCGGCGTTTTTGAATCGTTTATCAGGAAAATCAAAAAATCGGTCCGTTTCAACGTAGCAGCCGATGCGCTCGGCTCCCAAAGTTTCGAGATGTTTTTCCATTACATCGATATTTTCAATCGCAATCTTCGCTTCAAGTTCCATGTTGGAATTGTTTTTCATAAATCAGCGTCTTTCAGAAATTTAATCCTGTCTATACCAGACGACGGGACTGGGCGACCCCGCCAACGTCGTCGCAAAATCAGGCCAACCAACCCCATCGATATCACCGACCGGCAATTCGCCTACATCAAATCCGGTCCTGGCGATCAGTCGGCGTTGCCAAAGCGATTGAGCCATTCCCTGCCGTTCAAGCCAATAGATCGCCTGCTGGTTCGTATCGGTCCCCACCAGGATATCCAGAACCCCATCCTCATCCAGATCACCAACCCCCAGTGCATCGGGCCTGCCGGGTAATAGATTCGCCATCAAATGTTCAGGCCAAACCGGGTTCTGTCGGGGCGAACCCCTGTTTTCAAACCAGACCACCCGTCCGCCGTCGCGATCGGTTACAACAATATCAATATCGCCTTCCTGATCGACATCCACCGCCAGCACTCGCGTAAACCCCTTGTCGCTGGAAATCGGATGAATCATCCAGAATTGTGTCACATTCGCCGCCCCAGGATTTTCCAGCCAGATCACCCCGCTGTCCGGCCCGCATGCCACCAAATACAAATCACCATCCTCGTCCACATCCGCCACAGTCAGGCGTTCAAATCCGCCCGGCAGATCGGAGGCAATGACAAAAGGTTCATATGTCACCGCCGATGTCACCCGTCCCTGACTTCGCCAAAGCACAATTATCCCCGCGTCACTGCTCGTACCGACAATATTGAACTCGGCCCGATCGTCGAAATGCGCTACCTTCACATCATCCCAGCTTCCTACCACCACCGGATGGTCAAGCGACGATCTTCGCCAAAGGTCGGTGACAGGCCCGGCAAAGGACGGTGCGAATAAAATCCAGATCTTGCCATCGCCCGTCGCCGCCAATACGTCCGGTTGTCCCGAATCGTCAATATCTTCAGACGCCAGAGAATTTATCGCTCCAAGATTTGACCCAATCGTAAAGGAACTCCAAACACTTGGATTATTCTGTATATGAATCACCACCGCTTCGCTTGAAACAAATCCCGAAGCGGCATCCGTTTTCCCATCGCCGTCAAAATCCTGTAAAAGCACATATCCCCCGACGTTGGTATCAAGTCCCGCTTGCCTGCTTGCGATAATAAACTGCTCCCACAAATCCGTCACGTCGATATCCGAGCCGTCCGGATTGAAACCGCAACCTGTTAAAATCACCCATCCCGCCATAATCGCAAGTCCTGTTTTTTTCATATCCGTGCCCCTTTACAACCTGAATTTTTTCCCCGCCGTCGCGTAATAACGCGGTTATAATGGAATAGGAGTTTTCTAAAAAAGGCAATATCCATGATAAACGTACCAGAGCCTGCGACAATTATTTTCTTTCTCGCGGTTCTCGGGCTAATGATTCTCACCACGCATCACCGACACAGATGATAGTCGAATGATCTAATAAGATTTCTTCAGTTCATTCGTGTGACTCGTAGCCTGCCCCGCCGACTTGCCGATGGTATCTTCAATAATCGTGCGAAGTTCCTTTTGAACATCCGGGCTGTTACCCACATGACATTCGACGATTTTTCCCTTCGCGTCGAGCACCAACAGCGTCGGAAGACTTTGCACCAAAAGCTCCTTGGCATAAAGCGCCCTGGGGTCGAGTAAAATAGGAAAACTCAGCTTCGCCTGATCCAGAAACGATTTGATCGCATCTTTTTTGTCCGACGAGTCAAGGTTCACGCCCACCATCGCCAAGCCTTTGTCTTTATATTGCCCGTAAAGCGACTCAAGAATCGGCAATTCGTTTCTGCAGGGCATACACCAACTGGCCCAGAAGGTTACAAACGTCATCTTCGTGCCCAACAGCTCATTGACCGTCTTCTTCTGATCCCCGCCGTTCCAGACACTCAAAGCAATATCCGGCATGCGCTGGCCTTCTTTGGGATAATCAAACTGTCGCGTAAAAGAGATGCGATCCACCTTTTTCGCCTCTGTCGGCGTGCGAATCACAAATTTTTCGTCCGCAATAGGCTTATTGAGTTCTACCGACGTATAATCCAGATTCAGTTCCCATCTGTGTTTTTTCGGATCCGCAGGCTTGATCGTCATGGCGCGAATCAGCTTGTCTTTCGTATCGATCAACAGCTCGACCTGATCACTCCCGTCAATAAACTGTACCCGATGATATGTCACACCCTTGTTCTCGAGGGTCTGCTTATATTCAAGCTTGTCCTTGCCTCGCATCGAATCTTCAAACGGCGTTTCACTGGTCAGGCCGTTAATCACAAACGTCATGAAATTTTCCATCAGCAGCGATTCAAGATAATCGTGATTCAACTGGGCCGGCGATTCCTGGTTGGTGTACTGCTGTAGATCCGGATAG
>JAAZAW010000362.1 GCA_012514125.1 Phycisphaerae bacterium
CGAACGAATGGACTTGCGGCGAATCCGAGGAAATTGAGATTTTCTTTCGCCCAGGCGGAGAGTTCTTCAAACCATTCCGGCGGCAGATATTGCTGGACCGGGTAATGTTCCTTGCTTGGAGCCAGATATTGACCGATGGTGATCAATTGGCAGCCTGCATCCGACAAATCGATCAAACTTCTGCGAATTTGATCGTCGTTTTCGCCCAGTCCCACCATCAGGCCTGATTTGATGTACATTTTTGGGAAATGTTCCCGCATATATTTCAAGACCGACAAGGATCGTTCATAATTCGCCTGGGGCCTGATTGTCGGCGAGAGGTCGCGGACGGTTTCAAGATTATGATTGAAAATGGTGGGATTTGCCCGGCCTACGATATCCAGGAATTCCGGTTTGGCGTGAAAATCGGGCGTCAGCACTTCAATCGCGGAATTCGGCAGGGCCTTGCGAATTTCGCAAATCGTCCGGGCGAAATGGTTTGCGCCTTCGTCGGGCAGGTCGTCGCGTGTGACGGAGGTCACAACAACGTGCTTAAGGTTCATTCCTGCCGACGCCTTAGCCACGCGTTCGGGTTCATCCGCCTGGAGGGGTTCGGGCAGTCCCTTATTGACCGCGCAGAATCGGCATCGTCGAGTACAGACGTTACCGAGGATCATGAATGTCGCCGTGCCCGCCGACCAGCATTGGCCCAGATTTGGACACTGGGCGGATCGGCATACCGTATGCAGGTGCAGGTCCCGCAGCAAATGTTCGACATGGACATAATCTTCACCAGAACCGAGGGGGCGTTTAAGCCAGGCTGGTAAACGACGAAAGCTTTTGTTACAATCTGGTTTTTTATCATTCATGATAAAAACATGATAGTGCGCAGTGAATGAAACGTCAAAAATAATCAACACAAACTTGAAAAACATGAAGTCCTTTATGTCGGATACAACTCAGGAAACAAGCAACACTCGTCACTGGTTTATCGTAACATTTTTATCACTGGGGTTGTTTGCGGTCTGGTTTTTTGCGGGCGGCGTGAGGTGGGAAGGCTATCCGTGTTTCGCCTGGAAGACTTTGCCGGCGGTTCGGATCGGATATCTGGTCGTTCTGCTGGCGACGGTGATTTATTTTTGTCAGCTTCTGGTCAATGTGATTGTGACACCTGAAAATTTTCATCGCAAAACCATTCTGCCGGCGATGTTATCTTTTGTGTTGTTGCGAATCGTCATTGGTTCGGCGTTACCGCTACTGGGCGATGAAGCGTATCACTGGATTTGGCCGCAAAAACTCGACTGGTGTTATTACGATCATGGCGGCCTGCTGGGGTGGGTGATGTATCCATTCCGGTTGATGGGCAAAAATGTTTTTTTCGCGCGTCTGGGTCCGATCCTCATGGGGACGATCACGGCGATTATCGTCTGGTATTTTACACGCCGGCTTACCGGCGATCGACGAATTGCCAACGTGGCGCTGGCAGGATTGATGATGTTACCGGTGGGGCTGATCGGCACGACCATTTTATTTACCGATACGCCGTTGGCGCCGCTTTGGCTTGGCGCGATGTGGGTGACGCTATTGGCTTTGCGTGAACAGAAAATCCGATGGTGGATTCTTCTGGGTTTCATTCTGGGTCTGGGGTTCAACAGTAAATTTTTAATCTTCGGCCTGATCATCATGCTTGGGATTTATCTGCTGTTGGACCCGCGGGGCCGAAACTGCCTTAAAACACCAGGCCCGTATCTGGCAATGACGATTACCCTGATCTTGTCAATTCCGCTGGTCTGGTGGAACGCGACTCACCACTGGCAGACGTTTTTATTCAATTTTGGGAAACGCGGTGATGCACTGGGATTTTACCCGGCGGGATTGATCGGCTTTTCCATTCAGCAGATCATGCTGGTCGGGCCTGTGCTGCTGATCTGGAGTTTTTATTATCCCGCGATCTGGGCCCGGCGAAAATTCAGACAACAACAAATCGAACCGATCATACTGGTCCTGGGCGGATATGTACCGTTTATGACGTATGCGATTCTCAAACTTTTACGTCCGCTCAACACCTCGGTGATCAATTGGACGGCGCCGTTGTTCGCGATTCTGGTGATTATTCTTGCCTGGGCGTCGACAGAATCGATCCGCAATCGAAAATGGTGCAAAGTCACGCTACACGCGGGGGCGGTGGTCAGTTGTCTTTTCGTCGGCGGGTTTACCAGTCAATTTTTCATCGGTCCGGATCCATTACGGCAGGCCTTTGCTCCCGTGGTCAAAGAAAAAAATCTCAATCGATATCTGGCGGATATGTTCGGCTGGTATCCGGTCGGTCAGGAGTTGGATTTACTTCTCGAACAATTCAATCGCGAGCGTCCCACCTTCATCATGGCTCGCACATACATGCACGCGGCCCATTTCACCCAGTATTGTCAAACGATTCCCCTTGCCCTGAGTATGGGCAACGATGCGATGTACGGACGATGTTTCGATTATTGGAACGAGCCGGAAAAACATCTCGGCAACGACGCCCTTTTTGTCGCCAACCATCCGATATCAAGTCGAATCGAAAAAGAGCTTCGCGCATCGTTTGACACGGTTGACCACTTATCACCCGATGAACGAAAAGCTCAGGCATGGATCAACAAGGTGTTTCATATCTATCACTGCCGAAATGCCCGTGAACTGCCCGGCGCCGCCGATGTCAAAAAATAGCAGGGACGTTATTTTGTTTTTTTGAAAATGCGATGATTTAAACTGCCGTATGCGGTAAAACTTTTTTTAAGTGTCAGCCGGATTCCAAGAATCACCGTGATGGCTGTACCGCAAAAAATGGCGATCATGATGGCGATCTGATATTTGATCGCCGTCGTCGGCTCGGCTCCACCGAGAATCACCCCCGTCATCATTCCAGGCAGCGCCACCAGGCCGATCGTTGCCATCGACGCCACCGTCGGCGACAGTGCAGCCTGGCAGGCGTCTCGAATAAAAGGCCGAATCGCTTCCGAAAGACGCGCTCCATTGGCCAGCATTTGAAGATAGGCTTTTTCGCTTTTACGAATCGAGCCATAAAATGTTTTCAAGCCGATGATATCCGCCCGGAGACAATTGCCCAGGATCATCCCGCCGATGGGAATTACATATTGCGCTTCGAACAATTCAGGCCGTCGAAGAATAATTCCGATAAAAAACAGCAGCGGAATGGTCGTCCCCGCCAGTAGCGCAAAAAACAACGGCTGAAGAACCATGCCGATGCGAAGATCGGTGCTCCGAACGATGGACACATCCGCGACAACAATCATCACCAGGACCCACGCCGCATTGAGCCAGTTGTTATTGAGCCGGAAAACAATCTGGAGATAAAGTCCGACGAATAAAAGCTGAACCGTCATCCGTGCGACCGCTATGAGAGTTTGCGAAAAAATCGGAATGCGATACCAGAGAATAATTGCTAAAGGAACGATCAGCATCGCATAGCCTATCGCCAGATCGAAATATCGAATATCCGCGGTGGTCACCGGTCGACTCCTTTCGATGACGAACACAACTCAATGATCCGCTGATTCGGATCGATCCGTTCCGTCGCATGCGAAATACACAAAACGGTCAGGTCGTTACGCGTTTGAAAATACTCCAGGACGGTTTGTCGAGCGGCCTGGTCCAGCGCGGAGGTTGGTTCATCGAGCAGATAAATTTTTCGGTCGAGTAAAATCGCGGCGATCAAAGCCACCCGTTGTTTTTCGCCCCCCGAAAGGGAACCCATATCTTTATTCAGCAATTCTCTCGGCAGTGAAAAATGATCGAAAAGCTCCGGCACACGCGACAGATTTTTTCTTTGCCCGATATTCGCCCGGTAGGTCATTGGCTGTTCAAGAATTTCGCGAACGTTGCCGGTTCCCATATCCGGTTCCTGTGCGACATAGGCAAGCTTTGTCCGCACCGTCCAGACCGACTCCGGCGTCAGTTGGGTTCCTTCGATAAAAATATCGCCTTCATCGGGTTCGATAAATCCCAGAATCGCTCGAAACAACGTGGTCTTGCCGCAGCCTGAAGGTCCGGTGAAAATGACCTTCTCGCCTGTTTCAATTTGCAGACTCAAACGGTCCAGAACATCCTTGCCGTCCAGACGTACTGTCAGATTGTCGATTTTAATCGCGGGAGGTTGTTTCATGAAACCATTTTATCAATCTGCCGCACAATCTGCACAGAAAATGATGGGCATAAAAAAGGGCGAACCCTTGGGTTCGCCCTTTGTGTCGGACTCATGCTAAAAATATTCTGAACTAAAACGAACTCAGCGGCTTGCCGTTTTGCCGGATGGATTCGTGCGCCAGAAGTCCTACCCGAATCGCCTCCAGTCCCGCCTGAACTCCTGCCAGGGGCTGAGTCTGTTGTTCAATGGCGTTCGCCAGATCAACCAGTAATCTCGAATCGCCGCCGCCATGACCTGAGTCGATGTTACCGGGTGTGAACGTCATCGATTCCTTATACATCGCGGTATTGCGTGTCTTGATGTAAAGCTTGCCGTCGGCGTCATTGAGAACGATCTTGCCTTTGGTGCCGATGAAGACATATTCCCGATTGTCATCGGGCGTATAGTGGCACTCGTTATACGACGCTTTGACGCCGTTGTCATAAACGATTTGAACCAGATGGTTGTCCAGACAGTCCACTTCCTTGCGGAAGGCGCACTGCACTCGCGGGCTATCGTCATTCATCCGTTCCGGGCAGGTGAAACGTTTATCGCACTTGGGGCATGTCAGATCGTTGGGTTCATCGCCGCCGAACACATCCCGCGAACCGATCGCCGAGATCTGTCGGGCCTGAGCGCCGGCAAACCAGTTGAGGATATCGAAATCATGACTGCCTTTTTGCAGCAGCAATCCACCGGTGTTCGCAAAAGACGCATGCCAATCGTGGAAATACCAGTCCGATCCGCTGGCCACCGAGTGAAGCACCCACATCGTGGTAAGTTTGCCGATCGTACCCTGCTCGATGAGCTGCTTGGCTTTGGCATAAAGCGGAGCATAGCGAAGAACGAAACCCACCGCGACCGTTCGTCCGGTTTTCAAAGCCGTCTCGACAACGCGCTTTCCACCGTCGTAACTGATGGCGATAGGCTTTTCCAAAAGCAGGTGCTTGCCCGCGTTCATACAGTCAATCGCCTGGGTTTCGTGAACGAAATCCGGTGAGCCGATAATGACGACCTCAAATTGTCCCCATTTAAGCAATTCCTTATAATCGCTGTATTCGGGTAATTCCCCCATGCCCAATTCTTTTTTGGTGTGAGTTCGATTCGCCGCGTCAGGATCAGCCACCGCGACTATCTCGTATCGACCAAAATTTTTTGCATTCAAAGCAATACAAGTCCCTCGCATACCGCACCCAATCAGTGCGGTGCGATACACTTTCGTCGCACTACATCCGCAAGACATTATAAACTCCCTGGTTCATCAGACCTTTCAATAACCTCTTCCCTCATTAGGAAGATTTTTTCTGTTTTCTTGGTTCGGCGGCTTTGGCCTTTACACGTTCCTGAGCTTTTTGGTGTTTCTTGTTCGCAACCTTTTTCTTCTTATTCATACGTGAGTCTCCATTTGTAAATTAAGACCATCATTGTAACTTCCCCGCCATGAACTGCAAGGGGCGTTCTTAAAAAATCGCGATTCATTATCGCTTACTATTTCATCAATTCGCTGTCGGTACGGAACGGCGATGCCGGCAGACCCGCTTTATTTATCAAGTTACAGACCGGATTGTCCGCCCAGGCATAGCGCACCGCCGCAGGTTTCGCCACGTCATCATTCCAGACCACAACCGTATCGCCCTGGATCTTCGCCTTCGCCCAGACAAACTTCCCGTCCGCACCGGCGATAGCAAACCCCTTCAAGTCCTCGCCGTCTCGTGTCGCCAACCCGCCGCCGACATGTCGGAACCGGATCACCGCTTTGTTTCCTTCAGGTGTCATCGAATCGTAAATCGGGCCCGAATAGACAATATTCTCACCATACGCCTTCGCCCTTGCCGCCAACGCCAGCCGTTTACCGACGTCCTGCTTGTTCTTCGGATGAATGTCGTTCGCTTCACCAATATCAATAATCACCGCCATAGCCGTATTCGGTGAGGCATCGAGCGTCATGGTCTGGGACTCCCGCAGTTCCGCCCAATTGCTTTCGCACGGCACGGGCTTTTGCTGCATATAATTCGCCAACTGCACAAATAAAAATGGAAAATTGCCCTGGCCCCATACCGTTCGCCAACCTTGAATCATCGCTGGAAATAACGTTCGATATTCATACGCCCTGCCCGCGTTCGACTCGCCCTGATACCAGATCGCCCCCTGAATCGCAAACGGCAAGAGCGGATGAATCATCGCATTATACAAGGCGCAAGGTGAGTTAACCCCCCCCAGAGAAGTCTGCGGTTCGGGTTTGGGCAGGGTCGTTTCCACCGGGATGATCTCCGCCTCGATCCGATACTGCCACGTCCCCGCCAGCATAATCGACGGTTCGAGTTTATTGAGCCAAAGTTTCATCGCCTTAGCCGTTCCGAAAAATCCGCCGCCCATGAAATTATCCACGACACGAACCGCGATCACATTTCGCCCCGCTTTGACCAGTTCACCGGGCACCTTGTAACATCGAGAAACGGTCCACGCCCTCTTGGTCTCACGGCCCGTCGCCCCAATTTGTTTGCCGTTAAAATAGGTTATATCGTAATCGTCGATCGGGCCGAGTTCCAACATCAACTCTTTGCCCGCCCACGTTTCGGGTACCTGCACATCCTTGCGGAACCAGACCACACCATCGAAGTCGCATCGCCCTGACAGAGAATCCAACCGTCCGGGTAAGTCCATCGTCTGCCAATCGTCGAGTTTCGTGTCCGGCTTGGCCCAGCCCTTGGCAAAACCCGTATTGCCCGGGTCTTCCCGACGAGACGCCTTTTCCCACGCCGCCAGTTGCTTCAGGTACTCCTGGTCACTCTTCCCCTCGCTCTGTTCCATCGCCAACAGCCGATCGCGGATTTGCTCAAGCCCCGGTGTTCCAGCAATATTTTCCCGTGGCGTCCAGGTTTCGGCGTTTGTTCCGCCCCATGACGTATTGATCAATCCAATCGGGACGTTCAGGTGCTCATACAACTGCTTCCCGAAAAAATATCCCACCGCCGAAAAATCTGGAATCGTTTGCGGAGAGCAAACAACCCAACTACTGTTGCAGTCCACTTGTGGGGTTGCCGAGGCGACACAGGGTACGGTAAAGAGCCGGATTTCCGGAGAGTTTGCGCTCGCGATTTCCTGCTCAGCGTTGAAGGAATTCCTCACACTCCATTGCATGTTCGACTGGCCCGAACACACCCAGACCTCACCGACCAGAATATTTTTGAGCACAATTTTAATTTGACTCTCGATCGTCATTTCGAACGGGCCCCCTGCCTTACCCGTGGGCACATCCACCCGCCATCGTCCATCCGATTTGGCAACCGTGGAAACGCTCTGATCGCGAAAACTGACTTTGATCGTTTCGCCGGCCTGGGCATGACCCCAAATCGGCACCGCCCGCTCTCGCTGGAGTACCATATTGTCGCTGAAAATGCTTGGCAGCGACACTTGGGCCTGTAAATAACTCCCCATGACACAGATCAAAATCAACGAACCAGGTATTGCTGTCTTTCTCAATTGCATTTTCAACCCTTTCATTTGAAATAACCCAAAACCTTATACAAAAATCTATAAAACCGTCCATAGAATAAAACCACAACTCTTGACAATCCGATTCAACCTAGCTAGAGTGTAATCTTGTTGCCCGGGTGGCGGAATTGGCAGACGCGCCAGGTTGAGGGCCTGGTGGCCGATAAGGCCATGCTGGTTCGATTCCAGTCCCGGGCACTTCTTTTTTTTACTGCGATAGCATCTTTTCCATCTCTTCAACAGGTATTTTCGAAGCCGCAAAGGCTAAAGCCAAATTAATAAAATCAAACGCCATGTAGGCGAGAATCGGTGAAATCAGGCTCTTCCGCAAAACAAACATCGTGCCGAAGATAAAACCGATTACCGTAATCTGAATCATCGCCAGATTGTCCTGATAGGCATGAGACACCCCGAAAAGTATACTCGAAATCAATACTGCCGCCCAGATATTTCCCGTCAGCACCTTCAACCGAGTAATCAAAAATCCTCGAAAGACCAATTCTTCATAAAATCCGACAAACGCCGTGATCACAATCAGCCAGATCGGAGAAATTAACGGAAATAACCTCATAACTTC
>JAAZAW010000363.1 GCA_012514125.1 Phycisphaerae bacterium
CGCTGAAAGCATCTAAGTGTGAAACCTTCTTCAAGATAAGGTCTCGATCCCGCAAGGGTGAAGTCCCGTGGAAGACTACCACGTTGATAGGCTGGAGGTGTAAGAGCAGAGATGTTCTGAGCTGACCAGTACTAACGGACAAACGCTTGACCACCTTTATCATACACTGATAATCGTGGAATCGCGCCAAAAATTGTTGGAAACGCGCAATGGGCTTTAATGCCCTCCACCTATGAAAATAATATTGATACACTTCGGTTCGTCCGAAGTGTTTCGCCGAATTTGTCGGTCTAAATACGGCAGGGGAAATACCTGGTCCCATTCCGAACCCAGTCGTCAAGCCCTGACGGCCAATGATAGTCCTAGCTTAAGTTAGGGTGAAAGTAGGTGAAGGCCGACATTAATTTTCAAGCCCGCAGGAAAATATTTTCCTGCGGGCTTTTTTTAGCTTTTACGCTATTGAAGAAGAGTATAAAGCAAACGCGTGGGTGTTTATCGAGAAGGGGATGCTGATGAACCAAAAAGAAAAGAAATATGGTGCATGGGTTTGGCCCGCCCAATGTGGTGCGACGGTTAATCAGTATGTGGAGTTTCGTCATGAGTTCGAAGCTGCCGAAGTCCTATCGGATATCACATTACAAATCAGTGTCGATTCCAACTATGCCGTGAGACTCAACGGCAATTTTGTCGATTGCGGACAATACCATGATTTTCCCGGCGACAAGGTTTTTGATACTCTTGCGGTTGGAAGATATGCTCGAACCGGTAAAAATATTTTGTCGATCATGGTTTACTATCAAGGTGAAACCAGTTTCCAATATCTCGGCGGTCAGCCGGGGTTGTTTTATGAATTGACACGGGGGGGGCGAAAAATTGTCAGCGGCCTTGAAACACAGTATCGAATTGCGTCGGAATATCACAGGGGGGCGATGACGAAGATTACAGGGCAACTGGGCTTTTCGTTTTTATATGATGCAAGAAAGGCACAAGACGATTGGACATCGATTCGCGAACAGGATTTGCAAGCAATCTGTCAGGATCGGACCTTGCGTCCCCGGCCAATTGATAAGTTGACGATTCGAGAGCGTGTCAAAACACGAATTTGTGCGCAGGGTGTTTTTCGCCGTATCGTTGATAAAGAAACACTTGCCGCCTCGATGCAGTCGGATTATTTTTCGATGCGTGAGACCAAATCCTTGTTTGGCGAGGGGGCGATTCCGGCTCTGCCGAGGGAAAGTCCGGTGAAAATACTTCCGCCGATGGCAGGGGATGATGGTGTTTATGTGATTTTTGATATGGGACGTGAAGAAGTGGGTCTGCTGGACCTGGAGGTCGATGCTGCCGCAGGGACGATGATCGATATCGCCCATGGTGAACACCTCGACGATCTTCGCGTTCGATCGCATGTGGGCGGACGAAATTTTGCGTATCAATATATCTGCAAACAGGGCCGGCAACATTTCGTTCATTATTTTAAGCGACTCGCAGGGCGATATTTGCAGCTTCAGATTCATCATTTTTCTGAGCCGGTGCAATTGTATTACGCCGGACTTCTTCCAACGGAATATCCGATTGAACGGCGGGGAAGTTTTGAATCATGCGATTCACTGTTGAATAAAATTTATGAAACCTCAATTCGCACATTGCATCTGTGCATGCACGAACATTACGAAGATTGTCCGTGGCGGGAGCAGGCCTTATACGCGAACGATTCGCGGAATCAGGCTTTGTGCGGATATTATGGTTTCGGCGAATACGATTTTCCGGCGACGGCGTTCGACTTGCTTGGGCAGAGTTTGAAGGATGACGGCTATCTGGAACTTTGCGCTCCAGCGGATATTCCAATTACGATTCCCTCATTCAGCCATGCGTGGGTGCTGGCGGTGGGGGATCACTGGCAATTTCGCGGCGATAAGGATTATGTGCAAAAGCAATTTCCTCGCGTTCGCAAGATGATGCAGACTTATCTGGCGACGGTGCGCGACGGTTTGCTGCCTTGTCCGCGAGGGAAACGCTATTGGCAGTTTTACGACTGGGCGGATCATCTCGACGGTGTTTTTGGAGAGAAATGCACGAACTGGGGAGAATTGAAACATGATCGATACGATGCACCGCTCAATGCCCTGTTTGTTATGGCTTTGGATGCCGCGGCAAAACTTGCGGCAGTGATGGAAGATCATCAGGCTGTGGACCAATACGCCTGTGCTGCACGGGAATTACGAATCGCATTTCATGATCGATTTTGGGATGCGAAAGAATCGGCGTATTTTTCATATATGGACGAAACGACGCCGCGATATTTTGCGGAACTCACACAGTCGTTGGCGCTGTTGGCGGGAATATGTCCACCGATATTGGCGGATGGACTGCGCACACGGTTGGCGAAGGAAAATAATGGTTGGACCGAAACGACACTCAGTCAATCGTTCTATAAATTTGAGGCTTTGATGGCGGACAAGACAAAATTCGGCAGGTCAGTTTTTGACATGATCCGCCGTGACTGGAGCATGATGCTTTTTTCGGGGGCGACGAGTTTCTGGGAGACGATGAAGGGCGGCTGGGATTTCGACAACGCGGGCAGTTTATGTCATGGCTGGTCGGCGATTCCGGTTTATTTTTATCAGGCATACGGTTTGGGCGTCAGGCCTGTCGATACGGGATTTAAAAAATTTATCGTCGATCCGGTACGAAGGATTTTGCCCTGGGCGAAGGGTGAAATTCCAACGCCCGCCGGTGCGATTGATGTTTCGCTCGAGCAGCAGGGCGATCGGATGGTTTATCGTCTGACGCACCCTGTGAGTCTGGAACCCAAACTGGTTGGGTTTGGTTCCGGCGATGAGGTGATTGTTCGGGCGTATAATCCATAAAAGGGATGTTCTTTTTTTGAATTACGAAACCGCTTCTCCGAATTTTTCAAAAATGGATTGCGTCAGGATCGGATCATTATCAGCAGCATTTTAAACTTCTGGATTGCCCGAACCGCGTGCGGATGGTTGGCCGGCATCACAATCATTTCACCGGCTTTGACGTTGTGAGGGCGATTTTCGATAGAAATTTCCGCCTCGCCGTCGAGAACCTGAACCATCGCGTCGAACGGCGCGGTATGCTCGCTCAGACCCTGTCCCTGATCGAAGGCAAACAAGGTTACGGTTCCCGTTTTTTTGTCCAGAATCGTTCGGCTGACAACGGAGTTCGTCTGATACTGGATCATATCCGAGAGCGGAACTGCTTGAACTTCCAGAACTTCATGGCATGATTTTTTATCGTGTTCAGTCATTTTTGTCCTCCAGAGAATTCATGTCGTCAGTTATTGGTTTTTAACATCTCCGCCATTTTCCCATCTAACCGCAAGATGTTGTGCTATTATAAAAGATATCAACTATCAGAGCAAAATTATTCAGGTCAATTCTGTCAA
The DNA here is from genome assembly GCA_012514125.1 of Phycisphaerae bacterium. GTDB lineage: Bacteria > Planctomycetota > Phycisphaerae > JAAYCJ01 > JAAYCJ01 > JAAZAW01. The sequence continues at coordinate 3,416 of JAAZAW010000363.1, forward strand.
ATGTCAAAATTCAATATCGTAATCAAATATCATTGAGTCTTTTATTCCGACATAAACATCAGTTCTCCTGAGACACCGAGTTGTTGTAAAGCACCAAAACGGTCCCATTCCTGCCACTGCTCCTCGATTTTGTCGTTCACGATTTTACTGAGGGTCATTCCCGTAATCAGCATGTGCCTGCCGGTTGCCGGAATTCCCGGAAGGTCGCCGTCTTGCGTTCCACACGCCATCCACCGTGTGACAACAAAATCACCTTCCGCGATTATGTCTTCAATCGTCAAACGCAAATCAGGAAATGCCTGATGAAATGCGATTTGTATCTGTTCCCATGTTTCGGGGCCGCCGGAAAAATTGGGAATCGCCGAATCATTCAAGATGTAATCGCGTGAGAGCATATCCCGGGCGGCCTTTAAATCTTTTTGGGTATATGCTTCATGAAAAAAACGTTTGACGAATTCTTTATTTGTTTCGACGGACATAGACACCTCCCCCTTTTTAACTCTGTTCGTGCTTGTCGCATTCATTATAATCGATTTCAATCAAATCAACAATCAATCTCGTCGCAGGAGTTTTCTGAAAATCAGTTCTTTCTGTGTCGGGTTGAAAATTGTTGTCCCCCAAAGCGACCAGATGACGAGTCCCGCGAACATCGCCGCTGCCGGTAAAATCGGCAAGAGCAAGATGGCGGGAAAAACAAATAAGACAAACAACCCCAACGAAATATTTTGTTTCTCCGCCCGCATCAGCAACAGAGAGATGATCAACGCTCCCCAGGTGGACCCTGTCGCCGCATGGGCTGCACCGGCCAGGGCGTTGGTCTGTGGAACCAGAACCACCGAGAGTAAAACGTTTCCAATCAATCCCGCCAGCCAGGGCCAGAGCATCAACCGCATCTTTTCGATCACGATAAATCGAATCGCAAGAAAGCCGAGAATCGCACAATACTGATAAAACAGCAAAACCACCGGCAAAATTCCACTGATCGCGTTGAGCTGGTTTGGAAAGACTCTCGCCATCGGCTCGCGGAACAGAATCAAAATCAACCCGAGAAAAATCAATCCCATCGTCATCAGCTTGGTGTAAAAATCATGCAGCGTCGCGGCGCCGGGTCGGTCGCCTTTTTCCCAGATCACGCAAATATTGGGGATAACCACAGAACTTAGCGCCGCGCCGACAATCAGCAGCAACTGGCCGATCAATCGCGCCGCGGCAAAGATATCGCTGTTGAGTGCATCGGAAACCCGCGTCAGATGCCATAACGCGTATAACTGCCAACTCTGCCAGATGATCCCCGCGATAGCCGCCCAGAATCCGAACCCCACCAACTGACGAATCAGCGGCCTGTAAAAGGTTTCTTCCGGTTCCTGCTCATCGGGCGTCCGTCGCATGATCGCCAATCCCCAGACGATCGTCGGCAGAATCATCGCCAGGGAGTACGACCAGATGACCCATTGAGCCTGTGGACCTTTGACGATTACCGCCGCCAGTGAAAAGATCAAAAAGAGCGTTCCATGAACCAGTTCCATCACCGCCAGCGCTCCGAACATTCGCAGGCCTTTGAGAATGGCGATCACCACAAAATAGGCAATAATGGCAAAGATGGCAACTAACGTTGAATAGGCAAGCGGTGATATTTGAGCGGGGTCAACCTCTTTTCCGGCGAATAGCAATCGTCCCAATGGATGAGAAAAAAACATCAATCCCAGTGTGGCGATCAGGGTGATCGCCATGGTTAATCGAGCTGATAATCTTAAGAATGAGCGAAGTGTTTTTTTTTGCTGAAAGCTGGGCACATAACGCGTAATGGCTTCGGGTAATCCCAGCGAGACCAGCGGCGCGAGAATATTAATTGCCTGAAGTGCGATGGTAAGCAGTCCATATTGCCCCGTTTGCCTGGCCAGCAGCCATGCCAGAATAATTCCCCGAAAAAAACTCATGGCGCGATAGATTAACGTTGCCGGCAGATAAATTTGCACCGATCGTCCGACGCTTAAGACGTCGAACAGGCTTTGTCGTTTGGGTGTGTGATGTTCATTGGAGCCTGGATGTTTCATGTGTGTTATTATCATCATTGATCAAGAACAAGACAAGCTAGAAATCTTCTTTGATCTGCCGGTGGGGCGTTGTATTTGGATTTCAATTCTTCAGGCAATCCTGGTATATGAAAAAGAGAATTAAATTATTGGAAAAGGGTGCGAAGTTGGGGAAGCATGAAATTTGAGATCAGGAAGGTGTTGAGGATGAACATGATCAGGGAGGCGAGCATCCAGCCGAAGAGATCGGGGTTGAAAAAAAGTTTGATCAGACCGACGAGGATGACTAATGAGGTGACGATACCGAACGCAGGGTTTCCGGGCCATTCAAAAAGAGCAATCGTTGAAGTAATCGCGAGGATTTTGACCAGTGCGTCGAGGAAACAGCCCAGGGGGAAATTGGCGACTTTAGTGGCCAGGGCCAGGGAGAAGAGCATGAGGACGATTCGGAAGATGATGCTCAGCAGGGTGATGCCGGCGTCGATGGGTTTTTGTGTGAGCAGAATGAGCAGGACCGACAGGGCGAAAATGCCGATCGGCAGCCACCAATCGATAAAAAGTTGCCAGCGTTTGTTGACTAAGATCGGTTTTTCAGGCACGGATTCGGAGTCGGATTTTTTTTGAGGTCTTGGGCTTACAGAACTGGTTGTCGTGCTGCCATTGGAATCCTGGGTGTCGAATCCGAGGTCGATGAGGTCTTTATTTTCGTCGGGGGTTTGGTCGTCATCTTCTTCTTCGACTTCGACTTTGAGGGCTTCGCCGGTTCGCATATTGTAGCCACAACGTGTGCAGACGATGTCGGTGGTGGACATGTCGGCTTTGCAGAGGGGGCAGGCGTATTTTTTTTCGACAGGGGTGAGTCCCTGAGCGGTTTTGTAGATGGTCATATTGATTTTTTTGTCGCCGGCGCCGCTGGGGTCTAGAAAGATGACCTGGATCGAGCCGAAGTAGAAGGTGTCCATGTGGGTCAGCATGTGCGATTTGACGGCTCGGCCCTGGAAGTAGGTTTCGTTTTTGGATTCAAGGTCGGTGACGGTCCAGCGGTTCTGAGCGGTTTTGTCCAGCCGGGCATGGAGGCGGGAAATTTCCGGATCATCGATGCGCAGATCGGCTTGGGGCGATCGGCCTAGGGTCATATTGGACTTGTTAAGTTCTAAACGAACGATTCTGCCGTCTGGTAAATGTACTTCAAGCAACGCCATCTGGATTTTTCTCCCCGAACGTAAGGGATTCGGAAACGCACGATGAAAAAGACTTCCTTACGGTATTAATTTCTTAATGATTACATAAATTTGAAGGAGAGTCAACGATTTTAAAGAAGATCGTATTTATGAGGGTTGCCTGTACCTTGCGGTGAGAGTTAATTATTGACGAGGGTTGGCGGGCGGGCAGGCTCTGGGCTTTTGGCTTTGGGCTTTGGGAAGATCGGCCTGTGGGCCGAGGGGGAAACGGGGAAAGATGATGGATGAAACCGGATTGTAATCACGTTTTTTGTCAGAAATCATGAGATGGCTCCGGAAAAGGGTTGGGTTTTGAAGAATGAGCCGGGAGTGCGGCTCTGGGAAGCTTTGGGGGCTTCCTTAATATAAATATAATACTAATTCCATTTACTTCGTGCGCGGGGGCTAATGTCACGATATCCCGATTTCGAAGCTCATACTGCCTGAAATAGTTTATTGACATTAAAGTACCGCGCATTCAATAAGTCAATTCCGTA
>JAAZAW010000044.1 GCA_012514125.1 Phycisphaerae bacterium
ACGGAATTGACTTATTGAATGCGCGGTACTTTAATGTCAATAAACTATTTCAGGCAGTATGAGCTTCGAAATCGGGATATCGTGACATTAGCCCCCGCGCACGAAGTAAATGGAATTAGTATAATATATCCGAATTGGTAAAATAGAAAAAACGATGGGCCTAGCCCACGTTATAAGGTGAATTAAAATGATGACAATAACAGAAAAAGTGTTGGCTAATGCGGCTGGACGACAAAGCGTCACACCGGGAGAAAATGTTTGGGTAAAAGTCGATGTACTCATGACGCATGACGTCTGCGGCCCGGGCACGATCGGGATTTTCAAAAAAGAATTCGGCGAAAACGCCAAAGTGTTCGATGCCGACAAAGTCGTGATCATTCCCGATCATTACATCTTCACCGCCGATGAAAAATCGCACCGGAACATCGAAATCCTGCGACAATTTGTCAAAGAACAAGGCATCCGACATTTTTACGACCCGGATTTCGTCAACAAGCCCGGAATCCCCGACGGCTACGATAAAAACAGCGCCACGCCCTACAGCGGCGTCTGCCACAGCACCCTCGCCGAAAAAGGCCATTGCGTGCCCGGACAAGTCATGATCGGCACCGACAGCCACACCTGCACAGGCGGAGCCTTCGGCATGTTCAGCACCGGCGTGGGCAATACCGAAGCCGCCTTTGTGCTCGGTACAGGCAAATTATGGCTTAAAGTCCCGCCAAGCCTGCTCTTTACGTTCGATGGCGAGATGCCCGATTACCTGATGGCCAAGGATTTGATCCTCACCGCCATTGGTGAGGTCGGAGCCGACGGCGCGACCTATTGTGCCATGGAATTCAACGGCTCAGCCGTCAAAAGCCTCAACATCGAAGAGCGCATGACCATCTGCAATATGGCCATCGAAGCCGGCGGCAAAAACGGCATCATCCAGGCCGATGAAAAAACCGTCGAATACGACGTCAAACGCGGCGTGGACAAGTCGGCGATGACATTTTTCGCCAGCGACGCCGATGCCAAATACGTCAGCAAACATCAATTCGATGTTTCAAAACTCGAACCAACCGTCGCCTGCCCTCATTCACCGGGCAATCGTGCCCTGGCTCGAAAACTCGATCAGAAAATCGACCGTGCGTATATCGGCTCGTGCACAGGCGGAAAAATCGTCGATTTCCAATACGCCGCCAGGATACTCAACGGGCGAAAAGTTGTGGTCGATACCTTCATCGTACCGGCGACCAAGGAAGTCGACCTCGCACTCGACAGCGAAAAGATCGGCTCAAAGAGCCTGCGGCAAATCTTCGCCGATGCCGGTTGCCGAATCGGCCCGCCCTCCTGTGCCGCCTGCCTGGGTGGTCCGGTCGATACCTTCGGCAGAATGAACGAGCCGCTCACCTGCATCAGTTCGACAAACCGAAACTTCCCCGGACGCATGGGCCATCCGAACTCACAGGTCTTCCTCGCCAGCCCGTTGACCGTGGCGGCCTCGGCGCTCAAAGGAAAAATCATCGATCCGCGAGATATTTAAAGTGTTGGCTGATCGGAAGATATATAATAAATCAAAGGGCGAACCCGGAACGTTCGCCCTTTTTCTTTACAACCTGTGAAATTGGGGAATTTGCTTGCGAGCATGCGGGGGATGGTTTTATACTTAGGCGTTCTTGAAAAATTGCTTTTTCAACAGCATGGCTGATAGGTATTTTCAGCGAACAAACCTGTATTTTTGATAGAAGGAATAAGGCCTGCGGTGGGTAAAAGGATTGTAATATTAGGATCGACCGGCTCGATCGGACGACGAACGCTCGATGTGGTCCAGGGATTGGGGCAGGATTGGCGAGTGGTCGGTTTGGCCGCCGGAGAAAACTGGCAGGAATTGGCCAAGCAGGCAAGAAAATTCTTACCCCGATATGTAGCCATTGCCAACCCCCGATATCTGGAACTCCTCCGAAACGCGCTAAAAGACCTGCCCGTCGAAGTCAGTGCCGGTGATAACGCCGTGCGAGACCTGTCCGAACTTCCCGAAGCCGATTTCGTCCTCTGCGCCATTATGGGAGCGCAAAGCATCTCCTCCGTACTGCGGGCAATCGACGCCGGCAAGGACGTCGGGCTTGCCAGCAAAGAAGCTCTGGTTCTGGCTGGAGAACAAGTCATGAGCCGTGCTCGTGAAAAAGGAGTAAAACTCCTGCCCGTCGATAGCGAACACAGCGCCATCTTTCAATCCCTCGAAGCAGGCAGACAAGAAGAAGTCAATCGCATCATCCTGACCGCCAGCGGCGGACCGTTTCGGTCATGGACAAAGGAAGATATCCACAATGCGACACTGGAACAGGCCCTGAATCATCCCACCTGGGCCATGGGCAAAAAAATCACCATCGATTCCGCCTCGATGATGAACAAAGCGCTCGAAATTATCGAAGCCAAGTATTTATTCGATACCTCCGCCGATGCCATCGAGGTCGTGGTGCATCCGGAATCCATCGTTCATTCACTGGTGGAGTTTTGCGACGGCGCCGTAATCGGGCAGTTTTCAATTCCCGATATGGCCATCCCCATTCAATATGCCCTGACCTGGCCCGAACGAAAAGAATGTATCGGACGACGCCTGAACCTTGCAGAAATATGTCAACTAAGCTTTTATAAACCCGATTACGAAAAATTCCCCGCCCTGCGTTTGGCCTATGAGGTCGCCAGTCGCGGCGGAACCTGCGGCGCAGTTTTTAATGCGGCAAATGAAAGATCTGTGGAATATTTCATGTCGGCGAAGCTAAAATTTGGCGAGATCATCGAATTAGTCGAAAAAGTATTAACGAATCACGATTGGATTTCAAAACCGTGCCTGGAAGAATTACTCCAGGCGGATCAATGGGCAAGAGATGAGGTAGATAAATGCATACGGAACTTATGATGGCGTTCGGTTGGCCTGAAGTATTGGAATTATTAAAAGGAGCCTGGTACCTGTTTCTGGTGCTGGTGGGGTTCTCGGTCATTATTTTTGTCCACGAACTGGGACATTTCCTGATGGCCAAGTGGGTGGGCATTCGCGTCGAAACCTTCGCGATCGGCTTTGGCCCCAGGCTCTTCGGCTTCAAACGCGGTGATACCGACTATTGCATCCGCGCACTGCCGTTGGGCGGATATGTCAAAATGATGGGACAGGAAGATTTCGCCCTGGATCAGGAGCGTGTCGAAGCGACGAAAATCGATCCGAATTCATTTCTGGCCAAAACACCGGGGCAACGGGCGCTCGTGGTCAGCGGCGGCGTGGTGATGAACGTAATTTTCGCCGCCATCGCGTTCGTGGTGATTTTCATGCATGGCTGGCAGGCGCAGGCGCCCATTGTGGGAACGGTCGTAGCCGGCAGCCCCGCAGCCGAAGCGGGAATCAAACCCGGCGATCAGTTCGTCAGTATCAACGATGACACGCTTTTAAAATTTGGTGAACTGCAATTGGCCATCGCGCTGAGTAATCCAAATGAACCGCTGAACGTGGTGATCGACCGACGAGGCGAGCGAATCGAAACCCAGGTCAAGCCGCTCTGGAGCAAGAGTTCCGGACTTCAGCAAATCGGCATCAGCGGCGCAGGGTCGCTCAACGTCCGGGAATCGGGAATGGATATTCCCGGTAAAGAAAACCTCAAAACCGGCGACCGAATCGTCAAGGTCGATTCCGTCACACCTGAATATTTTTATGACGTCGAACAGGCCATCTACAAAGCCCAGGGCAAACCCGTCGAACTGACGGTCGAGCGGACGGTGGACGGTGAACCTAAAACAGTGAAAGTGCAAAAACGGGCGCATCTGGTGCTCCTGGCTGCACCGGAAAATTTCCGGGTCGAAGCTGAAACCGGCAAAAAAGTAATGAACGATACGCTCTCGGTCCTGGGTCTGATGCCCAGACGAATCTTCCTCTTTACACCCGAACGCAGCGGAGCGGCTTCGAACGAGATCGATCCGAATTACGCCCAGGCGGGCGACGTGATTGCTCAGGTGGGCAAAATCAAAAATCCCACCGGACAGGAAATCCGAGATTTTCTAGCCGAGAAACGCGGACAGGAAATCGAAATTCAGGTCCTGCGGGAAGATGCCGGGAAAAAAACAGTCAAATTGTATGTCCCGTTAAGAGAGTTTTACTTTGAAATGCTCATCGGTCAACTGGGCTTCGACGATATGAATCCCGTCGTGGCGGATGTGGTCAAAGATTCGGTGGCCGAGTCGCTCAAACTGCCACGAGGCGCGATCTTACGAACCTGCAACGATCAACCGATTGAAAGCTGGTTTAACCTGGTCAATTGTCTCGACGCCAACGCGGGAAAAGAGATCAAAATCGGTTTTGAATTTGACGGCAGGATGCGGACCGGAACCATGACCGTTCCCGCCGACACCGCATGGCAGAGCAAAATGACCTACGCCCTGGATTTTTTCACCGATCCGGTCAACACGACAATCAAAGGCGAATATCCCCACCAGGCCTTTATGCTCGGAATGCGTGAAACCTGGATGTTCATCAAGAGCGCCTATGTCATGATCCAGCGGCTGACGGTTGACCGCACCATCGGTGCCAAACAACTCAGCGGACCGCTCTTCATTATCCACAAAGGACGTGAAGTAGCCGAAGCCGGGTTCTATATGCTGTTGTACTACCTGGCGCTTATCTCGGCGAACCTGGCGGTCATTAACTTCCTGCCGATCCCCGTGGTGGACGGCGGACTCATGATCATCCTGCTGCTCGAAAAAATTCGCGGCAGACCCATGTCCGGAAAGGCGACAGCCGTCTGGCAAGGCGTGGGACTTACGCTCATCATCGCGCTGTTCCTGTTCGTGACATGGAACGATGTAAGCCGAATGATTCAAGGCGGATAATCCTGAAAATGAATTCAACCGACATCAGGGCGCAGACAACTGTGCCCTGTTTTTTTATCATTAAACAATGATCGATGTAAGCTTTTTATATTCCGGTATGCGGTCAGCCTCCACAGGACATCGTTATGGCGTGGGGAACGATCTTCACGGACAAACGATGACGGCGGAATCGGGAAAAATGCGCCGACCTGTCGTGGTATGGAACATCACACGGGCGTGCAACCTGCGATGTCAACACTGCTACAGCAATTCGGATACACATCAAGCCGTGGACGAACTGACGACCAATGAAGCAAAAACTCTCATCGACGATCTGTCGACGTATGGCGTGCCGGTGATCTTGTTCTCAGGCGGTGAACCGATTTTACGAAACGATCTATTCGAACTCATCGAGTATGCGCGATCCAAACGGATCAAGACCGTGCTGAGCACGAACGGAACACCGATCGATTTGAATATCGCCCGAAAAATCGTTTCAGCGGGCGTGGATTATGTCGGCGTATCGCTCGATAGCGCGGATGAACGGGTGCACGATGAATTTCGCGGCGTATCGGGCGCATGGCGAAAAACAATCCAAGCCATTCGTCTGCTCAAATCGCTGGGACAGAAAACCGGATTGCGAATTACGCTCGCCGAACCGACGATCGACGGACTCGATGCCATTTTCGATCTGCTCGAGCGAGAATCGATCGACCGCGTGTGTTTTTATCATCTCGTGCCGACAGGACGCGGAGCCGCACAAGTAATGGTCCCGCCGATGCGCGTGCGCCAGGCAATCGAAACGATTTTGACGCGAACACATCAGATAATTGCCGCCGAACGAAAAATCGAAGTGCTGACCGTGGACAATCACTGCGACGGACCGTTTATTTATCTGAAACTCAAACAAGCAAGCGACCCTCGTGCCGGCGAAGTGTATGAAATGCTGAAATGGAACAGCGGCGCGGCAGCGTCGGGCGGTGTGGGCATTGCGTGCGTCGATTGGTCTGGAAATATCCATCCGGACCAGTTCCGCATGGATATTTCGCTAGGCCAAGTTCGACAAAAACATTTCAGCGAAATCTGGAGCGACCCCGACGAGCCGATACTGAAAAAACTGCGAAATCGTCGCGAACATATCACAGGCCGATGCCGATCATGTCGTTTCTTCGATCTCTGCGGCGCAGGACTACGCGCCAGAGCAAAAAACCTTACCGGCAACCCCTGGGCAAGCGACCCAGCCTGTTATCTAAACGATGAAGAAATCGGCTAATAAAAACCGCCAAACCCCTCCGATTTTCCACCAACACCCAAGGGTTCACCCCTTATCGACTTTTCTTCAACTATTTCCTTGTTTTTCCAAACATTTTCCGTTTTCATATCAATCACTTATTGGAAAAACAAAATGACCTCGGAACAAACTCAAAACGTAAAAATCTACACCGACGGCTCGTCGCGAGGCAATCCAGGTCCGGGCGGCTACGGCGCAATTCTCCTTTGCGGACCACATCGCAAAGAACTCGCCCAGGGCTTTAAACACACCACCAACAACCGAATGGAGCTTCTCGGCGTCATTGAAGCCCTCAAAGCCCTCAAACGGCCATGCAAAGTCGACCTCTACAGCGATTCGCAATACGTCGTCCAAGCCATCGAAAAAAAATGGCTGGAAAACTGGAAACGAAAAAACTGGAAAACCAGTAATAAAAAAAACGTAAAAAACGTCGATCTCTGGTTAAAACTCAATGAATTGCTCAATACCCACAAAATTACCTTCCACTGGGTCCGAGGCCACAACGGTCACCCCGAAAATGAACGCTGTGACGTCATGGCTGTCGCCGCCGCAACCCAGGGCCCGCTTATCGAAGATCACGGCTTTACCCCCGAAACCGATTAATCGCTGCTTCTAATTTATCCCCTACCCCCCTTTCACGACTTTTTTCCATCCCCGATTGGCCTTAGCTCCATTTAATGTTATAATTTCTCGTTGCCTGAAATTTGATCCGAAAGGAATTTTAAAATGTCCGAAATCCAGAAGAACATCGAAAAAACGTCGCTGTCTACCATCGATGAATGCATTACCGACCTGGCAGCAGGAAAAATGGTCATTATGGTCGATGACGAAACACGCGAAAATGAAGGCGACCTCGTCTGCGCCGCTGAAAAAATCACTCCAGAAATCGTCAACTTCATGCTCAAACAAGCCCGCGGCGTCCTCTGCCTGGCCTTGTCCGCCGAATATTGCGACAAACTCAACCTTCAACCCCAGGTCAACCAAAATTCCTCCCACCTGTGCACCGCGTTCACCGTCACCATCGACGCCACCGCCAGATTCGGCGTCTCTACAGGTGTCTCCGCCACCGACCGCGCCACGACCCTCTTACGGGCCGTCCACCCCGACGCCAAACCCGACGATTTCGCCCGACCGGGCCACATCAACCCGCTTCGCGCCCGCGACGGCGGTGTCCTGGTCCGAATGGGGCAAACCGAAGGCTCCGTTGATCTTGCGAGACTCGCCGGCCTCAAACCCGCCGCCGCCATCATCGAAATCATGAACGAAGACGGCTCAATGGCCAGGCTCGGCGACTTGGCGGTCTTCGCCAAAAAACACGACCTCAAAATCTGCTCCGTCGCCGACCTCATCCAATATCGCATGCAACGCGAACAGGTCATCCAGCGCGTCGAACAAGTCAGTCTGCCGACCCGACACGGCGAATTCAAACTTACCGCCTATCACTGCCCCGCCGACAACCATACACATATCGCCTTATCCATGGGACAGTTAGGACAATTGGATGAAAAAGGCCAACCCGTGCCCGTCGATCGTCCGGTCCTCGTAAGGGTCCATTCGGAGTGTCTCACAGGCGACATCTTCGGTTCCCAGCGATGTGAATGCGGCGAACAACTCGATGCCGCCATGGCCATGATCGCCCAAGCCGGCGAAGGCGCGATCGTCTACCTTCGGCAGGAAGGCAGAGGCATCGGCCTGACCAACAAACTTCATGCTTACGCCTTGCAGGAACGAGGGTTAGATACCGTACAAGCCAATCTGGTACTGGGATTCTCCGCCGACAAACGTGATTACGGCATCGGGGCGCAAATTTTGCGCGACCTGGGCGTCCGCGAAGTCAAAATCCTGACCAACAACCCCAAAAAAACGTCCCGGCTCGAAGTTTATGGCTTGAAGATCGTCGAGCAGGTCGCCCTCGTCATGCCGATTCACGCTGCCAACAAAAATTACATGGAGACAAAAAAACTGAAAATGGGACATCTTTTAAAGTAAATTACACGCTTGTGTAACATCAAGACCATAATTACACAAACGTGTAAAAATTGTACTATCAAATTAAAATCGTGTATACTAATGGTTTGACTGCAAATATGATCGAAGTTCAAAAGGAACCTGAGCGTGCCTATTCCTTGTTGGCGTAATCATTTACATTGGATTGTTCGCGGTGTGGCGGCAAGCAGGCTTCGTCTGCATCCCGCCGACGAAACGGAATCCAAAGTACCGCGACTCGAAAAAAAACCTCGTTCCCATTGGCGAAGACAGCTCTTGATCGTGTTGTTCGTGGGTGTCGGGGTCGGTCTTCTGGTCAAACTGCATTTTGTGAGCACGCGGTACTATCAGGCTTGGGGACACATCGCGATTCGCGATATCGGCCAAACCGATCGGCAATCCGTGATGGATTATCATCTGGCGAGTATACAGAATTTTGATAACAAAGAACTTAGAGAATTGATACATCAGGGGTACGCTTCGGTTTTTGTCTCGGACGACCAGACCATTTCCATCAGGGCATCCAATCCACAACTCCATAAAGCCAAAGAACTTGCAGGTGATTTCGCCCGGACGTATGCGGCGAGTGCGATTGAAAAACAGACGTTGGCGAATCAACAGATGACCGGCGATCAGGCAAAAATGATCGCCATTTACCGCAAACTCCAGGACAAACGCGATGCCCTCAAAAAGCAAGTGGAGCAGATCGGCGAAAATTTACCTAAAGACGATATAGACCAATACTTAGGGAAAGTTGCCGACGAAATGGAGTCGCGAATCAGCCTGTCGGATGAGCTGGTCAATCGGATGAAGCGCATCAACGCCGATATTGACCATTTTCGTCGCGAGATGGTTCATCCGACGATTACGCTTGATGAGCAACGGCTTGAGCGGATGAAGTATGCGGATCGTCGATACAGCGGCGATTATCATCTTCTAGCCGGCAAGCATGGAGCGTATCTCTCGAACTTGCAAGTGGATATGAACGGGCTGGAGACGTCGCTCGATGAGCTTCGGAATCATTTACGGGCGGTATCGGCGATTACGACGAAGCAATTGGAGTTTAAATTACCGCCTGAGCTTTCGGACGATTTGTTGGAAATGAACCTGGCGGTGGAAAAATATGAGGGGCAGATCGCTCGATTTCGTGAACGATGGGTACGGTATCGGGCGAAATTGATTGAGATGATCGGAGCGCCGACGCGTGCGGATTTTGACGGCTTTTTGACACTTATGTCTCAGCTACGACAGGACTTACAACAACGATGCGGGACGATGCCGTCGCATCTGGAAGGATTGTATCGTCAGCTTCGCGAAGGACAACGGAGCCAAAGCGGACTTTCATCGCTGACGGCGCGAAATGTGGCATGTTCGGCGGTAGCGGGCGATATCGAGAACGGGCTTGAGGCATGGCGGAAGGTAAGGCTGCACCTGAACCGGCTGTTTCCGGAGGGGAATGTGAATTTGTTGACGTTGGGGCGAGTGTGCCGGTCGGTTCAGTGGCGGTTGAACCTGCGGGAAAAACAGCTTCGTCAGGAGCTGGAAGAGCAGCAGATGGCGGCGAAGAAACGCGAAGCCCAGGTGAAGGTGGATGCGCTACAGAAGGAATTTGAGGCGGCGAGCGAACAGCTGGTGGCGGAGTTCGGGCGGTTTTCGCAGAATCAGCAGGCGATGGTTCGGATCGGCAGGGATTGGCCTAAGCTTGAGAAGATGCGTCAGGCGATGGGGTTGATCGAACAGGAGATGGCGAGTATCGAAGGCGAGCTGAACCGCGACCCAGCCAAACGCATCGGACAGGAAAAGATCGAAGTGTTGCCGGTGACGGTGAGGGCGTGTAATTACGCGGGGATCGGCCCGATGGCGGAAACCGGCTGGGCGATACTGTTAGGATTGGCGGGGATGGTGACTACGGCGGGGATATGCTCCTTCTTAAAGAAACGGTAGTTGCTGTCTTTTGATATGTCGGATTATACGTTCTGATCAAAGGCAATCCGGATTTCGTTCGTCGGAAAACATGCGAGGTTCTGGATTTGATGAAATCCGGTGGCGGCTACATCGCCGGCGTCAGCCATGACACCATTTTGGAAGAAACCTCTTTGGAAAACGCTCTGACGATGTTCGATATCATCCGCGAATATGGTAAATACACATAAAGGTTGTCAATTAACCTTTTCATTCTGACCTTTGATGGAAAATACCCATTTAAACGAGAGCAGGAAATTAAAACCGGTTCCAGCCATAATCCCCATAACGGCTGCCAACAACAGATGCTGTGAAAAGAACGGCGATTTCGCCAAACTCATTGCCACCAGCCAACTGATCAAAGCGCCTGCGGCACACGAAGAGGAAAAGCGAAGATACTGAGTAAAGATATTCCCGTATCGGCTATGGCTGAACGTGAGACGCCGGTTTATATTAAAATTCCAGGTCATGGCCACGATGATGGCCAAGGCTCGGGCAATTGGGATCGGCATCGTCCAAAAGAGAAAGAGAGAATAAAAACAGAGATCGACCACCATCCCTGTACCTCCGACGGCACAGAATTGGAAAAATCGGGATACAAGTCCGAATTTATAATCGGCCAGACGTTTGATATGTTTCAAATAATTCAACTGTTCTTTCAGGTTGAGTTTGCTTTGACCGAATCGACGATCTGTGAAATGGATGGGAATTTCCCGAATATTTTTGCATCGGCATTTAATGAGTAATTCCAAGCCGATTTTATACCCGATTGGATTTAGCGGATCCCGACGATTAAAGGTTGATTTTAAGAGGCCGAAGAAACCCGACATCGGATCTTTGACTTTTGTCAACGGCCTTGCCAACAGGGTTGCTCCTTTGCTGTTTAACCAGCGGAAAAAGCCCCATTTTTCGTCGGTACCGCCACCGGTGATATAACGGCTGGCGATACCGAAATCAACGCCCGGAGATTCAATGGCCTGAATCAAGCGGGGAAGAGCCTCGGGAGGATGGCTCAGGTCGGCATCCATGCAGATGAGAATATCGCCTTTGGCTTCCAAAAATCCTCGCACAACGGCAGAACTCAAGCCTCGCTCATTTGCTCGCAGAATCATTCGCACCGGATATCCCCGGGCGGAAAAATCGGCGATGATTTTATCCGATCCGTCCCTGCTGTCGTCATCGACAATGAGGACTTCATAAACGCGCGTCGTCGATCGCATGACCGAATCGATACTTTCAATCAAATCCGGAAGGTTTTGGGCTTCCTTATAGGTCGGAATAATGATTGATATTGAATTTTCCATTTTTCATTTTCTCGGGACATCCCGAATTAGGCGTTTTTGATTTAATATTATACACCTTTGATTTAAACGTGTCGTAGTTTCGGACCCTGAAGAAAGTCGAAGGGTCTTTTTGCTTGCTTACGCCATGTCGCTTCGACCCATTCGACAAGCTCAGGGACCACAGGCTCAGCGGCCGAAATTTTGAAATTTTTCATGTTTCGACATTATTAAATCAAACGCGTACAAACAACGTGTTTCAGCATCGCGAATTGTTCATCGCCATGTGAACAAAGGGTCAATTCGGATGTTCTTTTACCGCTGGGTTTGCCAGTAAAATCCAGTCTTTTCCTGGACGGCCCGAATCCTTGATCTCGCCGATCACACAGGCATTGGTGGCGAATCCAAACATCCGGGCAAGGTCGTATTCTTCCCGGTCCAATACAAGGTATACCGGTTTCGGAGAGGAAATCAATTGTTCTGTTCGTTCTATGACCAAATTTTTCAGTGTATCCTTCTGAGTGGTCCGATCGACAAACTTTGTGACAATTTCCTCCGGTTGTATCATCGGCCGAGGGCAACGGGCAAAATAAAAGCTGAGCCTTCCATCCGGCCGGTCATGAACCCACAAGATCGGAGTATCTTTGGAAATGCCCTGTTCGTTAAGGACCCGTTCCAGATCGGCCACCTTGTCGATATTATCGATGATTGTTCCGCAGCCATACCAGACGGCATGAAATGCGAGAATGGAACTCGCCGCGGTCAAACCGAACGCCGTCCACCGGCGTCCTTTGAAATAGAGCAGACACGCCAGGATGAGAGCAGCGACCGCCACAGCGGCGATCACTGTCAAGGCAACGGCGGCTTGGGGAAATTCCTCACGAAGGTATAGATATCCGCCACCGACAAATCCGATTCCACCCAGGATTACGGCAATCTTGAGCCAGGGTGTCCAATGGGGTTTTGGAAAAGGCTGGGAATAGAATCGCGCAGCCACAACCCCCAACAATAAACTCAAAGGCGGAATGACCGGTCCAATGTAGTAAGGCTTTTTGAAGGTCATCAATGACATGACTAAAAAGCCTACAAGGGTCCATAACCCCGCGTATAACAATCCACGACGCTGCCGGGCGTATTTGCGCATCCACGGAGAGGCGGCGGCTTCAAATACCAGGAACATCCACGGAAGGATGAGTCCGCCCATCACGGGAAGGTAATAGAAGAAATTTCGCGGCCGTGTATCGTCATACTGGCCCTGGGCTCGCTGCCAATATTGCCAGTTCCACAAGTCCCAGGAATCGGGATGTTTGATCCCGACGGCGATCATCCAGGGCACAAAACAGAGTCCAAATACAATCAATCCCGGTATCAAATAGTATGAGCTGAAAGCTTCACGGGTCCTGGGCCACAGTTCTCTGAAAAACCGAGTCAATGCCGATCGCCAAGCCCTTCCGCCGCTCGAAGCGATTACACGAAACGGACGTTGAGTATACCACCAGAAGATGATGGGCATGGCGACCATCACCAGCGGAAACGGTCCCTTGGCCAGCATTCCGACGCCCATGGCTAGGAAAAAGAAAAATAGATGACGTTTTCGTCGGGATGAGCGAGCAGGCGCTTGAGTGGCGAACCAGAAATGAACATGAGCCCAGGTACAACAGAAAGTCAAAATCATCTCGACAGTGGCGTTGGCTGCATATAACAGAAAGAACAAACCGGATGCAGCCACCACAGCGGTGGTTCGCCCCACAATCTGTCCGAACATGGATGAGGCAAGTTTCCAAAGCAAGAGCACGGTTCCAAACGCCGCCAGCGCAGAAGGCAGACGGGCGACCAGAGTCGTGACAGGCAGTCCGGTTTGGGGGTCGTTCGGGAAAAGATACGACAGTCCCGCGATCATCCAATAAGGCAACGGTGGTTTTCGAACATAAGCGTCACCGAGATAATAGGGAACAAGCCAATCACCCGTTAATCGCATGTTTCGCGCGCATTGGGCCACGATCGTTTCATGGTCTCCCAGAGCCGGGCCACCCCAAACAGCACCGAGCGTACCGACGGCGATACAAACGACGATCAGGGTGGTTATCACAATATTTTTTTGGGAGCTTTGGGTCATCATCATAATTTTAATTCGTAAACTTTTTTTCCAAAAGGTTATTCAAAACAGGTATAACCCGTTCGATTAAAGAGTATTATGATTTATTGCAAAGAACACAAGCTTTAACCCGCAGGGAAAACATGCGATACATTTTACTACAAAGCAATGAAGAACTCAATAGCGGGCGGAAAATGGGAACATTATCCATCGGGTTCGGATACAACTGTTTTTATGCTGGATATTGATCTCTTTGTTCCTATAATCCGTGTTAATTAATCACCCGTCGATAGTGAAGGAAATTTCCTATCTGGGTGTGACGGAGCATCCGATCGATGAGGATACGCGGGTGGTGGTGCTGATTAACTATTCGCCCGATCGGATGAAAGCCCGATTTACGCTCTCATCGTCATGGCAGATTGATTCGGTGTGGCATGGTGAGGCACCGGACCAAAAACAGGGGCAACTTTTCTGCGATATTCCCGCGAATGACGCAGTGGTTGCTACGATTAAACGAGTATCATAAGCGAACTCATGAATTTGCACAGCGTAGGTGGTTGGGCCTATCGCTGAATCAGAAAGAAGTTTCAAAATTCCGGTGATATGCAAAACATCATCGGGTATTTTTTTGAATCTGTTTTTTTCGTTGGGTGGCGGCTTTGTCGGTCGCAGCGGCAAGAGCGCGCTGTTCGGCGGCGTTCTTTTTCATTTCCGAGATGCTCTTGATTTTGAGCCGTGCAGCGCCGCGAGATCTGCCGGTTCCCAGGTCTTTTTCGGCGGCGAGACGTTTTTTGATTTTGGGGATGTGTTTTTGATATTGCGGCAGCCATTTCGCCTGGGCTACGAGCATCCGGTCCGTCAACTGCCAGACTTCTTCAGGATTGCATACCGCCCCGACCAGCGGATCATGCAGCATTGCCTGTTTTAGAAGCATTACATCACCTGAAACCGCGGCCTGCACCGCCATGCGCTGAACATTGATACTGGCCTGACAGGTGGCCGCACAGGCCAGGGGCAGATCGCCCACGCGCGGGATGTTTATTCCATTTCTATCGACGTAGCCTGGAACCTCAACAATACAATCGTCGGGCAAATTGGTGATACAGCCTTTGTTGGGAACATTAAAATGTCCGCGGTACACCCTTCCCGTCTCCAAGGCTTCGATAATGTAACTGCCGTGTTCATTGCTGCGATCCTGCCCGATGGGTTTGTCTTCCATCTTAAGCCAGGTCGGAAAATCGGTCTCGAACCAGTTTCGATTTTCGGTGCAGATGCGCAAATATCCGCCGGTCTCACCGTTAATCCACGATGAAAGATCGATCCAGCGTTTGATTTCTTTCGGGCGTTTGCGATACCAGGGCACATATTCCGAAAGATGGCCGTTGGATTCGGTGCTGTAATATCCGAAGCGTCGAAGCATATCGATCCGTACTTTTTCCGTTTTACGATAGACGGGATGTTTTTCAAATCCTTCCAGCAATCGGCCGGTCCAGTCTTGGCCGTTGTAGAGAACCCGAATATACCATGTCTGATGGTTGATTCCCGCGCAGATGATATCGACATCTTTTAAAGTCACTTCGACATATCCGCGATCACCGGCTTTTTTATTCCCGTTAACCAGCAGACGAATCACTTCGGTGATTTGTTCATGACCTCCCATGACACCGTGACACAGGCCTATCGTATTGACCTTGCCGTATTCATTGGCTGCCCAGGTGTTCATGACGTTGGGATTGGCATAATTCAGAAATAATACCTCGGGCTTGGCGACTTCGCGGATGTCCTTGCAGAAATCCAGCACCGCCGGAATGTTCCGCTGGCCATACATGATTCCTCCGGCACAGAGCGTATCGCCCACGCACTGATCGATACCGTATTTAAGCGGAATGTCGATATCCATCTGGAATGCTTCCAGGCCGCCGATACGAACGACGTTGACCACATAATCCGCATCGGCCAGCGCTTTTCGCCGATCCAGTGTCGCCGTGATTTTTGCAGGCAGTTTATTGTTGCGAAGGTCTTTTTCGCAAAGCTGCGTGATCATATCGAGATTTCGTTTATTGATATCGGTAAAGGCGAAGTGCGTATCCTGCAATTCGGGCACACTCAGGATATCGCGAAAAAGGCAACGTGTGAAACCGACACTGCCGGCACCGATAAAAGCAACCTTGATCGACATTTTAGACTCCTCAACAATAAAATAGCAAAAAACGTCTATCTGTGCTATAATAAAACCTTGTTATTACCGGCTCAATAGGAATGATGTGTTATGTGCGGCAATTTTGTGCTTTCGGACTTCTCTGATGTGTCTCCGTCGTCGCGATCTGTTATTTTTCCTCGACTGGGTCCGAGTCTTCATTCCATGCTAACATCGGCGGGCTACGAAATTCGTCAAAACGCCGGCTATGACTGGGACGGTTTGCGGCGAGGCAAAGAATCTTTCGTTCTGTTTCAATATACTCTTGGTGGGCGAGGTCTGCTTGAGTATGAAGGTCGCCGTTATGAAGTTTTACCCGGCTCGGCTATGTTGCTTTATTTTCCGCATGAGAATCGATACTGGTTGCCGAGCGGCGGACGATGGAAATTTTTTTTCCTGTGTCTTCACGGGAGTGAAATTCTGCGAATCTGGAAAAATCTGATCGGGCGATACGGCCCGCTCATAACACTTTCACCGGAATCGGCAGAATTAAAGACCGCCAGCGCTATTTGTTTGAAAATTTTGCGAAATGAGGTTCGGTCGCCGTGGAGGGCGTCTTCGCTGGCGTATGATCTGGGGATGACGTTGCTGGAAAATCTTCATCGTGATCTACCGTCAACAGCGAGTCACCATCGTCCGGCTTCCATACAGAACGCTATGGTGTATTGCCGCGATCATCTTGCTTTGCCTATCGGTGTAGAAGAAATGGCTCAAGCCGCGGGCTATAGCCGGTTTCACTTCACCCGATTATTTCTCAAAAGCGAAGGGGTTTCTCCAATGGAGTATCTTACTCGCCGGCGGATGCAACTGGCGGTTCAACTTCTTAAAACCACGACCGATCCTGTTAAACTCATCGCCCGTCGGTGTGGTTATAAATCCAGCGGCTATTTCGGTAAGGTTTTTCTGAAAACTTATGGACTTTCGCCGGGCGATTTCAGGAAAACCGGCATGTACTGATCAATGGGAAGTAAATCTCCTTAAGACAGAGGACTGTATTGTATTCAGGAGCCATAGAAACCGTCAAAGTCGGGGTCTGAAGAGAACCCAAGCGATGAACTTATTTTTTATCCGACTTTTTGATTAAATTCTGAATTTCTTTTTGCAAGGCTGAGATTTGTCGAGTCAGGGAGTCTATTTTTTGGAATGCTTCGGTTCCTTCTTTTGTTTTTGAGCGATCTTTTCCGATGAAAAAGGTGGCCAGAATGGCGGTGACGTAGCCGAAAATGGCAAAGGCGTAAAGGGCCAGCAACAGACACAGGATTCGTCCTTCCGGCGTGACGGGCCAATCTTGCGATCCCATTGTTGTCATGATCATGGCGGTCCACCACAGGGATGAGCCGTAGCTTTTGAATACCTGGGTAGCAGAAGCATTTTTTTCAAAGGTATAGATGCCTGCGGCTCCGGTGAACGTGACGATGAAGGTTAGAAGGACCACGTATCCTGTTCCGCGGTGACTCATGACCATGCCCAGGCTTTTCATACCGCGATTGATAGAACTCAGGAACCTGACAAGACTGGCGCCGCGTGTGATTCTGATGAATGTAAGGAGTCTTAGTGCTTTAAGTATGCGCAGGATACGAAGAGCGGGCACGAAGAGGGAAATTGCGGTAAGCCAGTTGGTTCTCAAGTAGTTTATTTTTTTGGGGGCCAGGATTAATTCGATTACAAAGTTGAGAATGAAAATGATCCAGATAACGATAACGATGGTGTTTAAGATTGAGCTTAGTCCCCAGGTCCATTCCCAGATCAGCAAGATTAGCCAGATAAAGGCCAGGATCACCATCGGCCAATTCAGCCAGGTTTCGAGTCGATGCAGGAGTTGATATCGTTGATGCTCCAACTCCTGTTGTTGGTTTTTATTTTGGTTCATCATGTCCGGAATTTTCCTTGCGGATATGAAGGCGAACGATATCGACGCTTCGTTTATTGGTTGAATGAGTCATTGTTGAATCCACTGCCCAGTCAATACCCTATAAAAGCCCCATAGACTTATTTTAAGAACAAATTAAAGGTAATTCAACCTGCTCGAATTGCTCCACTCACAGGTTAGCATTTGGGTATGTTTGATCTTTATCCAGAAGCGAAGGATTTGATCTCTGTTCATGTAATGCTTAACTTTCCGATATCTGAAAAGCCCTTGACTTGTCTATTGCGTGTGATACGGTAGAAGGATCAAAGGGGCGATATTCTATGAAACATCAGGATACTTTATTCAGGGTTTGGGTGTATCCATTGGTGACGCTATTTCTTTGGGGTCTGGCGTTGATTCTGGTATTTCGATTTTTCATGGCGGCCAAGTTGATCCTGTTGGGTTTTTTAGCGGTGGGGGCAGTGACGTCGGCGGTCCATCCGATTGCGGCGCGTATTCCGGGACCACGATGGTTTTGTGCGATTGTGGCGGTGCTGATTCCTTTTCTTGTGATGGGGGGAATTTTTTTACTTATTGTTTGGTTTTTGGCGGGTCAGGTGCAAACAGAATTGTCCCAGTGGCCGGAGTTGGTCAAAAGTGTGAACGGTCTCCTGGTCAAGTGGAGCCATCAACTGGGGTTGAATTATTCTATAACGGTAGAGATGATTTGGGAACGCGTGCAGCGATTTTTGATTGGTTCGGACGTGGTGGAATGGGTTTCCGTGTTCACTGATTTTTTATCGGGGTTTCTGCTTGTGCTGGTTTTCATTTTTTTTGGATCCATTTATATTCTGAGTGAGCCGTCAGATCGATTGATAGATTCCGCCCTTCGTCTGTTGGCTCGGGAACATCGGCCTGGGATACGAAATGCACTGTCGGAGTTGTCGGTTAAACTTCGGTGGTGGCTAATTGGGACACTTATCAGCATGTCAGTCATTGGGATTATTTCGGGATTAGGTTTTGGGTTGATCGGACTACAGCTGGCGATCCCCCTTGCCCTGCTGGCGGGTATCGCGGAGCTTGTTCCCACGGTCGGACCGTTGGTTGCTTTTTTTCTGGCCTTTCTTTTTGCCTTGACCCAGGGAACAGGTGTGGCGTTAGGGGTATTGATCGTTTATTCAATAAACCAGATCGCAGAGTCTTACATTCTTTTGCCGTATGTGATGAAACAAACGGTTAAGATTCCACCCGTGATTACTTTGTTCAGTATCGTTTTGTGGGGGAGCGTCTTTGGGCTGCCGGGTTTACTGTTGGCTATTCCGATCGACCTGGTGATTTGGACATTGCTTAAACAATTTGCGTTTGAACCCTCTGAAAGCGAACAGGAGAAGTGAGTTTTTTAAATGACGCGCGAGAGTGGATTGTCGTCGTTTCGTTTTTTTCGGTGGTCGAAATTTTGATATTGCGCTACGACACCCTTCAGTCAGAAGCGTATTAACGTAAATCATCGCAGGAAAAAATCTTTCATATAGAACGCCAACATGACCAAGAGGGCGATGGCGATGATGAGGGTGAGGACGAGGCTGATGCGGTTGAACTTGGCTTGGCGTTTGGCGACGTCGATGAGGGGTTGAATTTGCTGGTTGAGACCTTTGGCGAATTCTTCTCGGTTGGCTTGCTGGGTTTCGGCGAAGCGTGTGAGTGAGGCGACGTTTCGGCCCATGGTGTCCATACTGGTCAGAAGCGCGCGGTCGATCTGGGCTTCGGATTGGAGCTGATCTTCGATGGCGGCGAGTTTTTCGGATTGTTCGCGTGAGGATTTGGGGACGGCTTCGAGGGCGGCGGCGAGGCGTTCGGTGGCGGAATTCAGGCGTTGAAGTTCGGAGAGGACCTGCTCGAGGGTTTTGCCGTTTCGACTCATGGAATCGAGGGATCGTTCGTTGTTTTGGACGATGAGGCTGAGTTTGTCTTCCTGCTTGCGTGAATTGTCGGCGAGTTGTTCGAGGGTATGGGTGATTTGTTTATTGGTCTGGACGACGGTTTCGGCGTAGCTTTCGACTTGGCGGCGTTGCATCCATCGGGAAAAAGCGCCGGGCTGATCTTCTTCTTCGTGGGCCGGTAAGGTTTCGTCACGGAGTTGCGGTTCGGGCCAGGGGCACTGGGGCGGTTTGGGGGCTTGGGGGGTATCGTTGCTGCTGCGACCCATTAATTGTTTCCACCAGTTTTTCATCATCATCGGTTCCTCATTTTTCATTGATAAAGACGGCGGGTAAAGCCCACCTTATGAGATTTAACTTGCACGCAGTTGGGCGTGGAAGGTTTTTTCCAGGGTTTCGATGACGCGTTTTTGATTCGCGTCAACTTCCTCGTGTGTCAGGCTTCGGTCGGCATTGCGATATCGCAGCCGGAAGAAGAGACTTTTCTGACCTTTGGGGATTTGTTTGCCTCGGAAAAGTTCGCCGAATTCGACGGTTTCGAGGTCGGGGATTTTGAGCGATAAAATTGTGTTTTCGATCTGCTCCCAGCGGACTTCCTCGGCCAGGATGATCGAGAGGTCTCGTTCGATGGCGGGGAACCTTGGCAACGGGGTGATGCTGACGGGTTCCATGGGAAGCGAGACGAGAGCTTCATAGTCGATCTGGGCAACGGCGGCAGTTTTTTTGAGATCGTAGATTTTTTGAATGTTCGGGGTGATTGTTCCGACGATGCCGATTTTTCGGTCGCCGAGCATGACGGCGGCGGACTGGTCGGGGAGGAACCAGGGCATTTCCTGGGGGACCAGGCGGAGTTTTTGCGGACTGTTCATTAATTTGAGCATCAGTTCCAGGGCGCCGCGGATTGCGCGGATGTCGGCGGAGGAGGACAGGATGGCGAGTTGTCGTGTTTCTCGTGGTAATTGGCCCGGTTTGCCGGGGGCAAAGACATGGGCGATTTCGTACAGGTCGGAGGTTGCGTTGCCGGCATTTTGATTGAGCAGACGGACTTGCAGCAAAGAAGGGATGAGCGAGCAGCGCAGGGCGTCGTTGGCCATGCGACGATTGCCTGCGACACGAAGGGCGCTGTCGCGGGGGATGTCGGTGAAGAGGCAGGCCTGGTCGGGTTCGACGAGGGTGACGGTGATGGTTTCGTTGAAGCCGGACTGGTTCATGGCCTGCTGGATGATGGTGTCAAGCCGCTGGGTTTTTGTGGGCGATACGGCGCGGATGCTGATGGTGTTGACGATGGGGATGGCGTCGTAGCCTACGATTCGGCCAATTTCTTCGACCAGGTCGATCGGTCGGGTGACCTCGGCGCGATACGGGGGCGAGATCACGAGCATTTTTTCGTTATCGCGGGATTCGATGGTAAAGCCCAGCGAGGTGAGGATTCGGGCACAGACGTCGGGGGGGATGTCGATGCCGAGGACCGATTTGACGTTGGAGAATTTAAATTCGATTTTTTTGCACTCGTAGGGTTTGGCCCAGACGTCGATGTAACCTTCGGCGACGGTTCCGCCGCAGAGTTGGACGATGAGATCGGCGGCGCGGCGGGAGGCCCATTCGACGCCGACGGGATCGATTTTTCGCTCGAAGCGATAGGACGAATCGGAATGCAGGTTGAGTTTGCGTGCGGTGCGTCGGATGCAGACGGGCTCGAACTCGGCGCTTTCGAGAAGGATATTGGTTGTTTTATCGGAGATTTCGGAATTCAGACCACCCATGACACCGGCAAGGGCGACGGCGCGTTCGCCGTCGGCGATGACGAGGGTTTGGGAGTCAAGTTTATGTTCAGAATGGTCGATGGCGATGAACGGTTCTTGCGGGCGAGCCTGGCGGACGACGATTTTTTTGCCGCTGAGTTTGTCGAAGTCGAAGGCGTGGAGGGGCTGGCCTGTTTCAAAGAGGACGTAGTTGGTGATATCGACGACGTTGTTGACGCTGCGAAGGCCTATGGCTTCGAGGCGGTCGACCATCCATTTTTGGGATGGGCCGATTTTAACGTTGCGGATGACACGGGCGGTGTATCGGGGGCATAAATCCGGGGCGAGAACCTCGACGCTGGTGAGTTCGGCGGCGGAAGGGGTGGATGTTTTTAGATCGATGTCGGGAAGTTTCATGTTGCGGCCCAGGATGGCGGCGGCTTCGCGGGCGATACCGATATGGCCGAGGCAATCGGGGCGGTTGGAGGTGACTTCCAGGTCGATCATGGTGTCGCCTGGCAGGTCACGGACCTCTTCAAGGTTAAAGCCCGTGTTGATAAGTTTGTCGGCCAGGGCTTGGGGGGTCAGGTCGATATCCACATAATCTTTGAGCCAGTTGAATGAAACTTTCATCTCGTCAAAAACTCCGTATACTTTAGAAACTAAGTTAAATTGTGATGTAAACAGGAAATTATATCAAAAAATAGGAAAGTTGAAAGTTAGAAGTGGCAGGTTTATCCCCCCTGCTGGGATGTCTGCCTGTAAATTTCAGCAGGGTTAATTGTTGACGAGGGTTGGCGGGTGAACCTTTGGCAGGAGTTGTGATTGTACATTTTGTACAAAATCCGGATGTTTGCGGTGAGAAAAATCGCGGTTTTTGGAGTGTTAGGGGCGAAAAATACGTTTTGTACAAAATGGAGCGGGGTGGCGGGCTCTGGGCTTTTGGCTTTGGGCTTTGGGAAGAGCGGTCTGTGGCCGGAGGGGGAAACGGGGAAAGATGGTGGATGAGACCGGATTGTAGTATGGTTGTTGTCGAAGGCATGAAAAGACTCCGGAAAAGAGGCGGAAAAGTCTTTCGGGTTTTGAAGAATGAGCCGGGGGATGCGGCTCTGGGAAG
>JAAZAW010000364.1 GCA_012514125.1 Phycisphaerae bacterium
CCTCAACGCGATGAACGACGAATCGAACTGCTGTTACTATTTCCGCCATCACAAAAGCGTCGCCACACGAATCCCCGCCGCCTTCCAGGGCCAAGGCCTCTACATCCAGGGCGACCAGCGCCGGACCCGTCCCCGACTTTTTTTAGAACTTTTTTTCTTGACGCCCTTAGTGTCTCCTATGATAAGAGTCCACTTGGCGGTTCAACTCTTCTCCTCCATAAAATTGCCCCCATGAATTTCCAGGAATATAATTAAAATGAAAAGGATATAACTTTTTGACGTTGTATCAGGGGGAAAAAATAATGAAAAGTGCGATTCTCTTTACAAGTACCGGTCCGATACTGATCGTCACCAGTTTCGAATCTTTTGAAGATCCAAAATTCCTGCATATCTTAGCTATCAAGGGCATCGACAAGTGCATCTGCTTCGAACTTTTCACGCAAACGGTCCAGGCCCGCTACGGCAACCACTTTAACATCGTCTGCGACGACCTCCAGGAAACCGACGACCTGCGAGTCGTGGATATCGACGGCCCGCACATCTTATCGATGTTCGACTTCAACGAATTCGGCCCCCCGCTTTTCATCACCGTCCCGCAGGAAACAACGACACTCTGACGATCAATTTTTACAGACGTCGTTAAAACATCGGCTTCGTCGATAATGAAAATTCAACGCTTTTCGAAAAGCCACAAAGGAGAAAAATTGTACTGCCTATCGATACGCTGCCCACCAATGTGCCAGCCCCCACAAAACCAACCCCGCCGCAACTAAAATCAGCGAATACATTTTCCAGTGCTTCATCGAAGCAGGCTCACCCGTTACAGTCATTCCATCCATCTTGCGGACATCCAGATATCTCAAGCCGATCGTCGCAAAAACAATCCCCCAAAACACAAAATCCGCCGTCGATATAAAGCTTCCCTTATGTGAAGAAATAAATTTAGCGGAAATCAAAATCCCAAGATGCCCGAACATCATCCACCCCAGCCGAACCAGACATCCCGCCCCCGTGGATTGCTTCGTTAATGTTTCAGACGGTCCTTTACCTTTAGACGTACCCATAGTCGCTCTCCTCGTTCAAAATAAACAAGTTGATGGCGGCCCGACCATCTGAAACCAGCTTCATAACGCCATAAAAGTTCCGCAAAAAAGCTTTCTCCCGTAAGGCAGTTACAAAACGGATCGTAAAAACCTGTGACAGCAACCCGCTGCCTCACCCTTAATCAAAACACTTTATGAATTATACGCCTTTTTCGCTCCCGGGTTCGGGTTTTCTTTCTCACTGCGAATTAATCTTCAGACTTGCAATCCGCCCCGTTGAAAACAAAAAAATCTGCCCCCTGAGCTTATCGAAAGGTACACCACCAAATGTGCTCAATCTGCAAAAGTCAATCTGCCGTATCCATTTGATCTCGTGCTCGCGGGCACGGTCTCCACAGTGTCGTATTCGAGCGGCGGCTCACGTAGGGCAGCCGTTCGGAGTGGGGCC
This sequence comes from Phycisphaerae bacterium, assembly GCA_012514125.1. Classification (GTDB taxonomy): domain Bacteria; phylum Planctomycetota; class Phycisphaerae; order JAAYCJ01; family JAAYCJ01; genus JAAZAW01. Next base: position 1,492 of record JAAZAW010000364.1, read on the forward strand.
GCAAGTGGAACGAACGGATCTTCACGGTGGTGGGCACGTGCCGCAAGCAGGGCCGTTCCGCATGGCAATTCCTTCAGCAGGCCTTCCATGCTCACTATTTTCATAAATCCGTCCCCTCGCTCTTACCCCACGGGCCTGAACGGTTACAGATGGGAAAGAAGAGATTAAATATTGCAAAATGTAAACAGTTGAAGAGGGTTGTTCAACGGATTGAGCTGTTTTGGATTCGGGCTTGCGGGGGAATGACGATTCGCTCTTTATATGTGATACGCTTTTGATTTAAACGTATCGTAGTTTCGGATCCTTAGGAAAGTCGAAGGGGCTTTTGCTTGCTTATGCCATGTCGCTTCGACATGCGTTGGGGGTTTGTTATCGGTATTTTACTACCATGTAAGCTCTTGCGGGGGATTTATTGTTATTTGTGATGACGTGGGGCACGTCGGCTCCGTAATACATTGAATCGCCTGTATGCAGTACGGCGGTCTGCTCCGCGGATCGGACTTCAAGTTTTCCTTTGGCGACCGCTAACAGTTCAATTGTGTTTTGGAAATGGGGTTCGCTGTCGAGACTTCCCCCCGGCTGAAGGTCCAGTTGGTAAAATTCCACATCTTTTTCGAGCGATAAGGGGGACAGGGTGCGAATACAACATTGTGAATTGTTGATAAAGATATATCTTTCGTCCTCTCCTCGAATGACCTGAAATCGTTGTCGGGCGCCGGATATTTCGATCAGGTCGGCTACGCTTACATTGAGGGCTTTGGCGATTTTCCAGATGACCGCGACGGTGGGATTTGTTTTATTTTGCTCGATCTGGGAGAGCATGGCTTTGCTTACACCGCTAAGTCTGGCTAGTTGATCCAGGGAGAGAGTCGCCTGTTTTCGATATTTGCGTACCCGATGCCCCACATCGAGCATTGGTGAATTATCCGATTTCGGTGCTCCGGTCATTGGGCATTCTCCGATTTTCCGCCGGCAATATTTGCCTGGAGTTTTCTCAAAAAGGATTGATAGAATTGTACCGCTACTGCGTATTCAGCCTGGACGACTTCGTCGGCTCCGAGTTTTGCCGCTTCAAGTCCTACTGAGGCATACTGGGTTCTGGCGACGATATAAATATTCGGGTTCAGCCGTCGGGCAATTTGTGTGGCTTCGAGCACTGCGACTTCGTCGGGGATTGTCAGTGCGAGGATTACGGCTTTTTCGATATTTGCCTGTCGCAAAACATCCTGGTCTCGAATATCGCCTCCGATGATATTGGCACCGAGTTCTCGTTGGATTTGAACTGTTTTCTGGTTTTGTTCCACGACCACAAAGGGGGCATTGTGTCTTCGGAAGACATCCGCGATGAAACGTCCGGCCAATCCATAGCCTGCGATGATGGCGTGTCCGGCACCTTCTTCGCAGGCGGCGATGGACCGTGCGCCGGCGGGGGTGTATAATACCAAAACCGAAGCCCCCTCAGGCCAGGCTGTCGAATCATGCAACTGAACCGTTCCATTTCGATACGTCCCTAATACATGTTCCATGATTCGTTTCCTCCAAAAAATAAATTTCGGCACGAGGGCCTTTTTTATTCCTTCGCCGACGCTTTCCATGCTCGCGTCTTTTGGTTACGATATTTTATATCTTCTTTCAACAGGTATTGGCTATGGACCGCCATCACTTCGGTATATCGGATCGAATAATGATCCACGCCATGATGTAATAGATTATCGCTGATTTGCCGATCAATTTCCAGTACTCTGTCGCGATTGGCGGCCCAGGTTGTCAGGTTCATTGATTCGATCTTTTTTAATTCGGCCTGGTAGATTTCGGCGGCGGGTCCGTCGATTCGGGCGTTGACATACCAATGAAATACTCGCTGAAGTTTATTGACAAAGAGTTCGGTTTCCGGATCGAACTTCAGGGCAGTTGTTACGAAATAATTATCCAGTTTTTTCAGGCGGTCGAAATCGATTTTTTTCCATTCCTGGGCTAATTTGTAACTTAGCGTTCCGGGGAAGGGGTAAAAGACGCTCCATCGCATTCGTCCAGGTTTGATCCGTACCATCAGGTCGATGGTTTCGTTCATTTGCGCGATGGTTTCGCCCGGCATGCCGATCATCAGAAATGCGCTGCTGTGCAGGTTGTATTTTTTACACAGGGCAAAGGCGTCGGCAATCTGGTCATTTGTCATGAATCGTTTTAAGAACGTTCGCCGCAGGGAATCGCTTCCGGCTTCTACGCCGAATTTTACGATCCGGCAAGGGGTGGTGGAGAGTGCGCGGGCACATTCTTCATTAAACGACTGTACGTGAGCGTTGACGACAAATGGGATTTTTAAATTCGCTGAATTATATGCTTGGGCAAATTTTACCACCCAGGCCGTATCGAGCGTGAAGAGATCATCGTCAAAGATAATCATTTCCAGGGCAGGATGTTTTGAGGTAAGTTCGATGATTTCTGAAATGACTCGTTCTACGGGATATCGTCTTAAATATTCTCGGCGCGGATGTCCCTGCGTGGCATACAGGCTTGAAAGTTCATAATTAAAACAGTAGCTGCACCGATATGGGCAGCCCCTGCTCGTGAGCATGCTCATCCATCCGTTTTTTTTGGGCAACAGATGATCCAGATCGAAGATTTCATAATCTTCCGGGGGCAGTTCCGCCAATACGGGATAAGGTCCGAGCGGATTGATTTTATAGTTTCCATCGTTTTGACGGATGGCGAGGTTCGACAGATCGCTGAAATCTTTTCCTGCTTCTATTCGATCGACGAGTTCCGTCAATAGGGTGTCGCATTCTCCATATCCGATCACGGGCCAATATTTTTCCGCTATCATTTCCTGCAGGCAAAGCGTCGCATGCACGCCACCTACGACCTGATGAATTTCAGGTCTGGCTTGGCGAATGGCTTGGCTGATTTGTTTGGCATAGGCATATTGCATTGTTTGCACCGAAAACGCCACTATTCCGGGGTGATATTCTTCTACCTGTTTGACAATTTCTTCGATGCTCGGCACCTGATATAAACATTCGTTGAGATTCAGCAATCGGACCTCATGGCCTGCCGATTTGAGCGCCCCGGCCAGGCAGGCTACGCCATGATTAAATCCTTCTTCAGCATTTAAATTCGGATAAATAATTTGTACCTTCATTATCTTCTCTTGTATCCAACCGCGTTTTTTGTTTGTCATTTTTTTATGCGCGGAAAGTACCGCACATGAGCGTATTGTTTTCAATTATACTAACTCTTGTTCAAAATAACGTTTGAAAAATGGATAAACAATTTACAGGCCTGCCTATTGGTGAGTTTCGGCAGATAAGAAATGGTTCATGAGTATCGCTTTTCAATTGGAGGGTGAAAGATTTGGAGAGGGGTTTATGATGGTTGGCGGCATCGTTTGATTTGATCGGAGGATGGCGAGGTTATTTTTCAAAAGTTTCTCCTTATACGCTTTTGATTTAAACGTATCGTAGTTTCGGGCCCTGAGGAAAGTCGGAGGGGCTTTTGTTTGCTTCCACCATGTCGCTTCGACAGGCTCAGCGACCGAAATTTTGATATTTATAATGCTACAACACGATTAAATCAAAAGCGTAGTCCATGGAAGATGATGCTGGGTACAGCGTTTTGCTTGATAGGTTATTTGTAGAAGAGGGATTCAGGATGCTAAAGAAAAAAAAGGGTGAAGGTGAGAAAAGTGGGAATGTTTGGGAAAAGGCGCTCGGCGGGGATAGGGGCTGAGGGGGGTTATTTTTGTTTTTGAGTGGTTTTGTAGTTATGGTTTTTTGGCGGCGTGGTGATATTTCGCGACGTAATTTCTTGTTTCGCGCGGCATGCGATTGATTTTGAATCCGCATTTTCGGAATCGACCAATACCGCCGTTATAACATGCCAGTAAGTGCGATGGATCGTTCCATTTTGAATCACCCCATTTTTTCAGTGTTGCTTTGATCCATAAAAAATAACGCTTGGCTACCTGTCGATTGTGTCTGGGATTGCTCCAGCGTTCTCCTTTTTTCGCATGTTCTTTCCAGGTCGAGGGCATTACCTGACAAAGCCCCAGCGCGCCGCAACGCGAAACCGCTCGTGGATTGTTATTGCTTTCAATGTGCGCCACGACATCAAGATCAGGAACCCCGGAAATTACTGCAAAATAAAAAACGAGAATTTGCCCATACATCAGTTACCCCCTCCGGACGATAGCAGTCTTACTGAACCCCTAATGACAGAGGCGTATTTTACTCAATCGTCCTTCCGGTGTCAACCCAGGCGAACACGCTGGTCGTTGTGTGTTGGCGGGCAATGATTTTTATACGGAACTCATCGTCGCGTTCAGTCTTTAACTATTTCGAGTTTTGAAAAGTCAGGCCTTAACTTCTTTGGGTTCTTCGGAAAATGGCTTGTGTCAATTTGACTCTCTGGGGAGTCGGCGAAATAATAAAAAGAATCACATTTTTATCTTTTTTTATTTACACAGGCGAAAAAACATGTTTGGACCTTTTTTTCCATACGGATCGCAATATTATCGTACGCCCAATCCACCGGAGAACGATTGGGAGCAGGATCTTCACCAGATAAAGGCTCAGGGCATGAACACGGTTCGCCTCTGGGCTATGTGGAGCCAGATTCATCGTGAAAACGACGAATTTGATTTTTCTCATCTTAATTGTCTGATGGCGTTATGCAAGGAAACTGGATTAAAGGCGTTGATTCAAGTCATTCTCGAAAACGCTCCCGCTTGGCTTGTACAAGAACATCCTGAGGCGCGTTATGTTGCCAATGACGGTCAAGCGATCGAGCCTATGGGGCGTCCTAATACACCGGGGGGCGGTTGGCCTGGGCTTTGTCTTGACAACGCAATTGCCGGCGAATCAGCGGAGAAGTTCATGATGGCGTTGGCTCGGCATTTTGCGGGGCATGAGGCCCTTTTGGGATATGATGTCTGGAACGAAATCTGGTTCGAGCTTGACGGTTATATTGGGAATCAGTATTACTGTTATTGTCCTGAAACCATTTGCGAGTTCAAAGTTTATTTGCGAAAGAAGTATCGCGATCTCGACGGTTTATCTCGCGCGTGGTATCGACAATATTCTTCATGGGATGAAGTGCTGCCGCCGAAATATTGGGGGGGTTATCCGGACTGGATCGACTGGATTCAGTTTCGTGTTGCCAATCAGGGCAGATTGCTTCGCTGGCGTGTGGAAACGCTTCGTCGGGCGGACGCCGGGGCATTGCTTGTTTCGCATGGTCTGCCCAATACGCTCAGTGGGATGGCGACACAACTTACGGACGATTGGCGGAATTCGCGTGAGGTGCAGATTTATGGTCTTTCGTGTTTTCCGCTCTGGTTCAAGTATGACCCGACGGAGACGTTTAAAGTTCACGACATGGTTCGAGGTGCTTCGGGCGGCAAAACATTCTGGACGGCGGAGATGCAGGCAGGACCTGCCGGTGAAGGTCTGACCCACAGCAAGACTCCGACTCCCAACGACCTGAAGCTTTGGAACTGGGTCAGTTTGGCGACTGGAGCCAAGGGCATTCTTTATTGGCAATGGCGGCCTGAACTGTTGGGTCCAGAGTCGCCGGGTTTTGGATTGTGCCAGCTTGATGGATCTCCCGGTGAGCGAACGCGGACGGCTTCCTTTTTCGCACGATTGATTCATCAGCATGCTGAACTTCGCGAATCGTCGCCGATTCGGGGTGATGTTGCCATTGCGGTTGTTCCTGAATCGCAGATTTTTTGTCATGTTGCGGATCGAAGCGCCGGCAAATATGCACAGTCGATCAAAGGCATTTATCGAGCGTTGTCTCAGGCGGGATATCAGGTTGATTTTGTCAGGATGGATGAGATTACAGATTATCCTCTCCTTTATTTGCCGTTTCCTCTGATGCTGGAAGAAACAACCGCATCGGCACTTGTCGAGTATGTTCGCAACGGTGGGACGCTGATCTCGGAAGCTTGTCCTGCGCAGTTCGGGGATGGGGGATTCACCCAGGTTATCAGTCCGGGTTACGGTCTGCATGACGTTTTCGGTGTTCAGGCGGCAGAAGGTCCGGAAAGTCTGGATGACGAAGTGCCCGCCATTCGATGGAACGAGCAAGATGTTGATTGCATTGTTCATCGACAGCGATTGACTGCCACCGGTGCCACCATTCTTGCGGAATATTGCGACGGTGGTCCTGCAATTACCTGTCACACCTTCGGTCGGGGCAGGGCTGTTCTGATCGGGACCTATCCGGGCATTGCGGCGGAATGGGGTTCGGGTGAATCGGCAAGGCTTCTTGTCGAGTTGGCCGGCTATGTCGGGATTCTGCCTCGCATCGAGGTTTCATCGCCGGATGTCCAGGTTCGTCTGCATCGGCATAGCTCCGGTGTCATCGCTTATGTTGTCAACACGACCACGGAAACAAAAAATATCACCTTTAAACTACGGTCGGTTTATGGCACGATTCTTCAGGGCGTCGATGTTCTCTTTGGTTCACCGATTCCATATTCGGAGGATGGTTTTGTCCTCACGCTCGGTCCGTGCGACGCAAAAGTGCTGCGACTGCCCAAGGTTGTCCATCTCGATTCTCATCATGAAGAAAACTCTCTTTTTTCGGAAAGGAATACGTTATAAATGAAAACCCGATCACTTGTTTTCAGGGGACCCGGGCGCGTTGAGATCGAAGATCAGGACGTTGCGCAGTTAGGTCCGAGGGACCTGCTCATTAAAACCCAGGTTAACGGTATCTGCGCGTTTGAGCTTCATGCCTTTACCGGTGAGCTTAAAATTGACTGGTTTCCTCTCGTCATGGGGCATGAAGCCGTCGGCATTGTTGCCGATACGGGTAAGGAAGTCCGGGAATTCAAAGCCGGCGACAAGGTCAGTACTCTTGGTTTTAGCAACTATCGTGATTTTTACACGATCGATCAAAGTCAGGCTGCCAAAATTCCACAGGATGAAATTCACTTTCATCACTGGCTTGGCGAACCTCCCGCCTGTGCCGTTAACGCGATTCATCTCCTTGAGCAGCACAACGTCGGCCATCGTGCCACGATTCTGGGGTGTGGTTTTATGAGGTTGCTTCTGGTTCAGCTTGGTGTTAAACGCGGCATGGATATTCTTGCGTATGATCTGAACCCTGAACGACTGGAACTGGCCCGACAATTCGGCGCACGAATCGAGACTCCGGAGCCTAACTCACAGGACATCGTCATTGAATGTTCCGGCAGCGAAAAGGGGATTGCCTCGGCTGAGGAACTTACCCGTAATGGCGGCGTTTTGTGTCTTTTCGCCCATCATCTGCCCAATCGCCTGTGCAACACGGGGCTTTGGCACATGAAGGGTCTGGACGTTTTGAATGCCACTCCCGCAGCTTCGCGAGATTGGACGCGTGATTTTCAGGAAGCGGTTCAGTACATCCACGAAGGGACTTTCAACTTAAAGCCGTTGATCACGCACTCTTTCCCGGCGGACAAACCTCAGCAGGCATTGGAGTTCATTACCCGAAATCGTCCGAAAAGTTATATCAAAGGAGTTTTCACCTTTGATCCTCAGGTAAAAATCGATCATGGCTCCGAAGCGGCGTAGGTATCGTCGCATCTCGAAATTTAAAGGACCTTCAACCAGATTTTGAATACATGACCTTCGATTTCAAACTCGGCGGCAGGATCGCCTTGGCCTGTATCGAACGAGATCGAAGCGGTGAGTGTTTCATTTTTGATGTACTCGCCCATTACTTCGATAACCGGTTTGATTTCCTGGGGTCCCTGCAAAGACAATTCGATACGGGCTTCGTAGGCGAGGTCCTTTTCTTTTCGTAATTGCTGGATGTGATGGACCAGTTCGCGAGCCTGTCCTTCGAGGCGCAGCTGTTCGTCGATTTGTGTTTTCAAAACAACCAGGACGTCGGGGCCTTGCGCGGCGGCGAAACCTGGGTGAGACTGCAAGCCTATTTCCACTTCTTCGGAGCCAAGCTCCACTTGTTGACCTTCGACGGTTAAGGGGAATTTGCCCGTTGAAACGAGCAGTGTTCTTGCCTTGCCGCCGTCGATTGTCGTCAGGGCTTGTTTGATTTTCGGAGCGAGCGGACCGAATTTGGGGCCAAGGGCTTTGAAGTTTGGTTTGATGATATAATCGACGTACTTGTTGGCTTGGGTGACAAACTTGACGTCTTTGACGTTCAGTTCTTCTTTGATCAAGTCGATGTACTCTTCAAGAATTTTCGCTTTTTCAAGATTGACCAGAACCAGTTCGACCTCGGCCAGTGGCTGGCGAACTTTGATCTTCTCTGCGGCGCGGGCGCTTCGGCCCAGGGCGATGACTTCGCGCACCAGCGACATGCGTTCGAGAAGTTCATGATTGATGAGCGATTCGTCCGCCATCGGCCAATCGGTAAGGTGAACACTTTCGGGGACCGATTCGCCGAGCTGGGTTCGCAGGAGGTTTTGATACATCGCTTCTGCGAAGAACGGCGTGAACGGGGCGAGTACCTTTGACAAAGTTGTCAAGCATTCGTAAAGGGTCCAATAGGCGTCGAGCTTGTCGGCGTCGATTTCCGATTTCCAGAAACGATTTCGCGATCGTCGCACATACCAATTGCTCAGAACATCGACAAATTCGCAGAGGCTGCCGGCTGCGGGATGAATCTGAAGCTCATCGAGACGGTCGGTGGTTTGTTTGATCGTTCGATGAAGTTCGGCCATGATCCAGCGATCCAGCGAACTTCGCTGTTGAATCGGGCGATACGAGTTTTTGCCCGCCGGGCCACTGCCGTTGGGTTCAAATTTATCGATATTGGCATAGATGATGAAAAAGCTATAGACATTATAAAGGCGAATCAGAAATTCGCGTTGGGCCTCTGAAATGGCCGATTCGTCGAAACGGGCGGACGTCCACGGCGGTTGGGCGTAGTAGAAATACCATCGCATCGCGTCGGCGCCTTCCCGATCGAGGATTTTTCCGGGTTCGTCAAAATTGCGGAGACGTTTGGAGAGTTTTTTACCGTCTTTCCCGAGTACCAAACCCAGGACGATACAACTTTTGTAGGGGTGCGGTAATGGCTTGTCTCCAAAAAGCAAGGTGCTGACCGCCAGGAGCGAATAGAACCAACCACGGGTTTGATCGATGGCTTCGGAGATGAAATCCGCCGGGAAAAGGTTATTGAATGTTTCGGTGTTTTTATGCGGGTAACCCCACTGGGCAAAGGGCATACAGCCGCTGTCGAACCAGCAGTCGATTACTTCCGGTGTGCGTTTCATTTTTGCGCCGCAATGGGGGCAGGTGATGGTTACCTGATCGATGAACGGTTTGTGGACCGCCATGTTTTCCGCGAGGGTCGGGTCAGCCGTCTGACGTTTGTTGAAATCGTCAAAGGCGTGTGAATTGGCTTGAAGAAGTTCTTTTTTCGAGCCATAGGCGTGCGTATAGCCACAGGCGGCGTTTTCGCAGATCCAAATCGGCAGCGGTGTGCCCCAGAAGCGTTCGCGGCTTAGTGCCCAGTCGATATTGTCGGCAAGGAAATTGCCGAATCGGCCATCTTTAATGTGTTCCGGCATCCAGTTGATGTGCTGGTTGTTGGCGATGATTTTTTCCTTGATCGCGGTGGTTTTGATGAACCAGCCTTCGCGGGCGTAGTAGATCAACGGTGTGTCGCATCGCCAGCAGAAGGGATAGCTGTGCTTATAATTTTCTCGACGGAAGAGCAGGCCCCGTTCTTTGAGATCGGTGATGACCTTTGGATCGACTTCCTTGAAAAATTGGCCCGCCCAGGGAGTCACTTCGGATTTGAATTTCCCGCGGGCATCGACCATCTGGACGACGGGCAGATCGTATTTTTGTCCGACGGCGTAGTCGTCGGCTCCAAAGGCCGGCGCGCAGTGCACAATTCCTGACCCTGTATCGAGTGTCACGAAATCCGCTTCGACAACATACCAGGCCCGTTTATTTGTGGTCGCGTAGGTATATAGCGGCTCGTATTCCATGCCGACGAGTTTTTCGCCGGGGAAGGTTTCCAGAATTTCGTATTCTTTTTTGCCCATGACCTGCTTGACCAGAGGCTCAGCCATAATCAGAACTTCATCGCCGATTTTGACGCGGGCATAGGTGTAATCTTTTTTTACGACCAGAGCGACGTTTGAAATGAGCGTCCACGGCGTTGTCGTCCATGCGAGAAGATATTCTTTCGGGTTTGCTTTGGTTCGAAAAGCCACGTAGATGCTGGGGTCATCGACATCTTTATATCCCTGTCCGACTTCATGGCTCGAGAGCACCGTCCCGCAGCGAGGGCAATAGGGGACGATCTTGTGGCCTCGATAGAGCAACCCTTTTTTGAAGATTTCGGAAAGCGCCCACCAGACTGATTCGACATAATCGGTGGAACAGGTCACGTAAGGATCGTTCATATCGATCCAGTAGCCGATGCGTTGGGTAAGCTGTTCCCATTGGCGAACATAGCGAAAGACGGAATCGAAACATTTTCGAACAAAAGGCTCGACGCCGTAGTCGAGAATCTGTTCCTTGCCGTCGATACCGAGTTCTTTTTCGATTTCAATTTCGACAGGCAGGCCATGGGTGTCCCAGCCGGCCTTTCGGAGGCACCGGAATCCTCGCATGGTCTTGTATCGCGGCAGGAGGTCTTTAATCACTCGTGTCAGGACATGGCCCGGATGAGGCAGACCGTTGGCGGTGGGCGGTCCTTCATAAAAGACAAACGCGGGAGCGTCTTTACGGTATTCGAGCGTCTTCTGGAATATTTGATTTTCATTCCAGAATTTGAGGATATTTTCTTCCGATTTGGGGAAATTAAAATCCGCCGGTATCGATTCAAACATAATCTATCAACCTCGCCTTCTTTTCTACTATCTATTACTTTATGCCGTTCATCGCCCATGTTTCAAGGACGTTTAATACTATTTCCACATCCTTCTTGCGGGGGGGCAATATCGTTGTACCCTTATTTTTCAGGTTCTTCTACCCTATAAGTTTTTTTGTTTTTGAGCCACGCCTGTATCAAATCAAATCTGTATAAGGCCGTTAGAAACGGCATGTTTTTGTATTGGAGACATTGTAATCATCCGTTTGATCAAAAGAAAGCACGGTTTGGAGCATTTTCTCGATATAAATAGGCATAAAATGTGCAAAATACGGGGTTTTTTGTGTATTTTCTGTTGAAAAAATGTTAATTAATCTGTAAACTCAGGCTGTAAACGCAGTCTTTTCAGGCTTTCGTTTCATTTTATAATTTCTGGAGGTAAACATTTATGGCGAAAAAGAAAGCACCTGTAGTCAAAGAGGCGCTGGTTGTTGCCAGCAAAGTAAAAAACTACGTCCGTTCGAAAAAAATGATGACTTCGACCGACGCAGTGGCCGCTCTTTCCGACAAGATTTATGAATTGCTGGACGTTGCAATCGAACGTTGCAAAGCCAACAAACGGAGCACACTCAAGCCGCACGATCTGTAAACCGGTGGTTTACACCGATTTTTGGCGGGCCTGGCACGGATGTCGGGCCTGCTGCTTTTTTTACTTCTTTTAAGCTTTCCTTTCCTCTCCCGCGTGCTTATCGTTGAACAGGGCGATGCCTTCCTCTAAAGTGCGAGACTTGAATTACTCGATTTTCGGGGATATATTTATTAATTTGTGAAAAAGCGATGAAAAAGGTACAGGGAAAGGTGGCCGACGACATGAGCGATAATTACATCCGCGTCTACAGGGCCCGTGAACATAATTTAAAAGATATCACCATTGCTATTCCACGCGATAAGCTGGTGGTGATCACCGGACTTAGCGGATCGGGGAAAAGCTCACTGGCATTTGATACGATTTACGCGGAAGGCCAGCGTAAATACGTCGAAAGTTTATCCGCATACGCCCGACAATTTCTGGAGATGATGCAAAAGCCCGACGTGGAGCACATCGAAGGACTGCCCCCCACCATTGCCATCGAGCAACGCTCGGCATCGAGCAATCCGCGAAGTACGGTAGCTACAACAACAGAAATTTACGATTATCTGCGGTTGCTTTTTGCGAGAACAGGCACGCCGCACTGTTATCAATGCGGAAAGGAGATTCGTTCCCAACCGGTATCGAAAATTGTCGATGCGGTGATGTCGTGGCCGGCAGAGAGCAAGATTATGATCCTGGCGCCGATGATTCGCGGTCAGAAAGGCGTGCACAAGGACGTTTTTGCCCGAATTCAAGCCGAAGGCCTGGTGCGAGCGAGAGTGAATGGAAAGATTTATGATCTTCGAGACGTACCCTCCCTGGAAAACGACAAATATAAAAACCATCATATCGAAGCGGTCATCGATCGTTTGATCGTCAAGCCGCAGATTCAGACACGATTGGCGGATTCGATCGAGTTGGCGATACGCATCGCCGAAGGACTTGTCACTATTACCCGTGAGGAATCGCCTGGGCAATGGAAGGATAATTTGTTCAGCGAAAAATATGCCTGTCCGGATTGCGGAATTTCTTTGGCTGAACTCGAGCCGAGGATTTTCAGTTTCAACAGTCCGTTCGGCGCGTGCAAGTCCTGCGACGGACTTGGAACGATCTTGGAGTTCGACCCTGAGCTGATTGTGCCGGACCCGAATCTGAGTTTAACTCAAGGCGCTATCGACGCATGGCGGCATTGCGGCAAGCGAATGAACATCTGGTACAGCCAGATTCTTAAACAATTCTGCAAGGACTTTGGTATCAGTCCGACCATGCCGTTTAAGGACCTGCCGGCAAAAACGAAAAAAATTCTGCTCAACGGCAATAGTGAATTCGAAGGCGTGATTCCCAATCTGGACTATCGATGGAAAAACACCGACAGTGAATTTGTAAAGGAACAACTGCACCGTTATTTAAGCGAACAGCCTTGCCGAACCTGCCACGGCGCAAGACTTCGACCTGAGGCGCTGGCAGTGAAGATCGATGGTAAAAATATTAACGACATCACCAACATGAGCATCGAGACGGCGTATAACTTTTTTGACAAGCTTGCGCTGACAGGCGAGAAAAAAATTATCGCCGAACAAATCTTAAAAGAGATTCGACATCGGCTGACGTTCATGGTGGACGTCGGACTGGGATATTTGACACTTAACCGAATCAGCAGCACTCTCTCGGGCGGCGAGTCGCAACGAATCCGGCTCGCGACGCAAGTTGGATCGGGACTTGTGGGCGTTTGTTATGTGCTCGACGAACCGACGATCGGACTGCATCAGCGGGACAACGATCGTCTGATTACGACGCTGAAGCGTCTTCGCGATCTGGGCAATAGTGTGCTGGTGGTGGAACACGACGAGCAGCTCATGTTCGAGTCGGACATGCTTATCGACATCGGCCCAGGACCCGGGGTCCACGGTGGAAACATCGTCGTGCAGGGAACGGTGCAGGATGTCATGGCGTGTCGACAATCGATCACGGGCAATTATCTCAGTGGACGAACCCGAATGGAAATTCCCGACGTCCGCCGAAAACTCGACATGAATTATGCTATAGAAATCAAAGGGGCATGTGAGAATAACCTCAAAAACGTCAATGCGAAATTTCCGCTCGGCGGTTTTATCTGCGTCACAGGCGTCAGTGGATCAGGCAAGAGCACGCTGATTACCACGACCCTGCTCCGTGCTCTTAAACGTAAGCTTTACAACTCTCGCGAAAAACCCGGACAGTTTACATCACTTAACGGCGCACATCGAATCGACAAGGTCATCGAAATCGATCAAACGCCGATCGGCCGAACCCCTCGCAGCAACCCAGCGACGTATGTCGGGGTGTTCGACCAGATACGACAACTTTTCGCCCAGGCACGTGAAGCCAAAATTCGAGGCTACAAACCGGGACGCTTCAGCTTCAACGTCAAAGGCGGACGATGCGAAGCCTGCCAGGGGCAAGGCACCAAAAAAATTGAAATGCACTTTTTGCCCGACATTTTCATTACGTGTGAAGAATGTAAAGGAACCCGCTACAACAGGGAAACGCTGGAAGTTAAATTTCGCGGCAAGAGCATCGCGGATGTGCTGAATATGCATGTGGAAGAGGCTCTGACGTTTTTTGAAAATTTCCCGCGCGTTCGCCAGCAGATCCAGGCGCTTTTTGATGTCGGTCTGGGTTACATGAAACTCGGCCAAAGCTCCACAACTCTCTCCGGAGGTGAAGCCCAACGAATCAAATTGGCGGCTGAACTAGGCAAGACCGCCACCGGCAAGACGCTTTATATTCTCGACGAACCGACGACAGGATTGCACTTTGCGGACATTCATAATCTGCTCAACGCGCTCAATCGACTGGTGGATATGGGTAATACGATCATCGTGATCGAACACAATCTTGACGTTATCAAAACGGCGGATTATATCATCGATCTCGGTCCTGAAGGCGGCGAAGGCGGCGGCAAGATTGTCGCCACAGGTACGCCCGAACAAATTTGCACAAACAAAAAATCTCATACAGGGAAATTTCTGGCGGAAAAAATCATCGCCGACAAACGAGCGGTGGGATAAGACAAAGAACTTTTTTTCTCCGGCTTTATTTGCTAAAATATAGTTATGCAAGCAGAAAACATCAAAACAACAAAGTTACCTCCGCTTCTTTTCAAACAGAAAAAAAACAGGGAATCTATTGCTAAAATTTGTCAAGAGCACGATATCGTACAAATGGCGATTTTCGGGTCGGTTGCCAGAGGAAATCAGACGTCCAAAAGCGATATCGATATTCTCATTACTTTTAGAAAAGGTACGACGAAAACACTCTTTGATCTGGTAACAATCGAAAATCAATTGAAGAAAGTTTTCAAGCGAAAAATCGATCTGGTAACCCCGGATGGACTAAGCCCACTTTTGAAAAAAGAAATTTTATCCAAGGCCAGGATAATTTATGCGGAATGACAGGATTTTCATCGAACACATTCTGATTTCAATTTCTGCCATTGAATCTTTTATTAAAGATGTCGACAAAAATCATTTTCTAAAAAATCGTATGATACAGAGTGCGATTATCAGAGAAATCGAAATCATCGGTGAAGCTGCCAAAAATATCAGTAAAGAAACTCGAAATAAAAATCGTCATATCCCGTGGAAACAAATCACCGGAATGCGTGACCAATTGATTCACCACTATTTCGGTGTCGATCTGCAACTTGTATGGAATACGATCGTGAAAGCAATTTCGCCTCTTAAGAAACAGATAGAAAATCTCAGGAAGGAACTCTCATAAATGAGGTTTCTGAAAATACCCAAGCGAACCGGTTACCTGGCGTTGTGGATCCTATTTATCAGTTTGATCGTCGGAGGTTGCGGCGAACCTTATCTGCTGACGGCTGAGGATGTGATTTGTTCGGAGAATGAAACACCCGCTTTGACGGCCAAGCTCGAAGAACGGGGAATCTTTATTTTTAACAAACCCATTCCTCATCAAAACGTTGAATTTTTTCTCAACGACGAATGGCTCGGCGAGGGAAAAACCAATGAAGCCGGCTATGTGAAAATCTCATGCCCGCCAGAACAGCCCGAGGCAACAATAATACGAATCATTTGTCATGGCGGCGCCGATGAACCCATTGAAACAACGGCGACAATTTTCACCTGGTCAAAAAACGATCCGATCCTGGTGGCTGATATCGACGACACACTTTGTCAGACCCAACAAGGGTTGCTCATCGGATTTTCTTACGACGATGGTTCCTCGCCTCTTCCCGGTGCATCGGAGACAATGAACGAATTGGCTCAATCGTTTCGCATCATTTATCTGACCGCCAGACCTCGCGAACTGATCGCCAAAACAAAACGCTGGCTCAAAAACAACAATTTCCCGGACGGCCCAGTGCTCACGTGGGACATAGACAGCGATCCATGGTCGCAGTTGGGATATAAACAACGTCGGCTCGATCAACTCACAGAAAATTTCAGCAATATCACCATCGGCATCGGCAATACGCCAAAAGACATCACCGCTTATCGTGATCATGGAATGTTCTGTATCTTCATCGATCCCGAATCGAGGCCTGAACGTTTTGATCGCGGAGTAAAACTGCCCGATTGGACGAAAACGCTGGATTTTTTTCAGATCAATCCGGAACTTTACGATCTGAAAAATCTCGATAGCCCGATGAAACTACCCTGAGAACCATCAGGCCACAGGTTGAATTTTGGCCATGAAGGAATCGGGAATAATCGCAACCTGCCCGGTCTTGTCAATCGAAGCAAGAACCGTATGCCCTTCGGTAAGCAGCCGATTGTCCGACTTACGGTAAAGCTTGTACTCATGCTCGATTCTCGCACGGGTCATACGGGTCGTTTTAGTCGTCAGCGTTAAAATATCATCATACTTCGCCGGGGCAAGAAATCGTGTTTCGAGACGGACGACGGCAAAATAAACACCCGCTTCTTCCATCTCACGGTAACTGATCCCACACAGTCGAAGCAATTCCGTTCGCCCCATTTCAAAATATATTGCATAGTTCGAATGATGCACATATCCCATTTGATCGACTTCGGGATATCGAACACGAAATTCAATTTCGCACTCACTTTTTACCATAATTCACCACTCCATCGTATTCTTCAAATTTATTTTCCTCGCAGACGATGTCGCCGCTTCTCATTCAAAATTGCCAAAACAACCTGGTGATCAATTTGCTCAAATCCCATCTGTTCATATAATTGTTTTGTGTAAATATTGTTTCGATCCACAGCCAAACGGATGACATTCTTGTTCAACGATTCCGCCGCTTCAAAAGCTCGACTCAGAAGTATTCGCCCAAGTCCCAGACCTCGAAACTGAGGGGTCAACCCCATATAAATCAACTCAAGCCGATCCGCCTGCTCCTGTGACCCGTTAAGCAAAATTACACCCGCGTCTCTTCCCCGATATCGCATAAGCCACCAACCCTTGCGCAGAAATATCCCCGACCAGCGATGTCCCTCAAGGACCTCCCCGCCGGTGCGAAGACCTGTCAACAAGGGGCAATCCTTGCTTGCTTCATAACTTTGCAGAATAACCTCTTCAAATCTCGGCGAAAGTGACTCGTCAAAAGGCACCCATTCAACATCATCATTCCGCATGGTCGATGGATTTATTTTCGCCAATGATTCCATAATTGTCAAATCGCACAGATGTGAAAATCCCCCTTCGCACAAAATCGAATCGAAGGAATCTTCATCTTTCGAACTCAAAATCGCCTGCAAAATGGCCAAATCCCAAGGTTCGATCTGCTCGGCAACCCATCGAACCAGCCCCACCATAATCTGCCGATAACTTAACTCATCGACTCCCCACAATTCAGGAAGCTGCTGGGGCAGCAATATTCCCGCCATGGCACCGGGGTTCACCAGAACCATCCCATATCCGACAATTTTTCCATCGACCAACGCGACAGGTTGTCGGCTTACATCGATATGATACTCATCGATAAATTGGAAAAAAGCATCCACCGCCCGACATACTTCCGAACCACTGCGCGAAACGCTGATCATGCGCTTGACCACCTCGCGGGCCTCGACACCGGTCACGATTTTATAGTCCACCGACATAGTCATACCATTCTCTGTAAACCTAAACGGCTCGGTGTGTTGAAAAAAACCATTCGTCAGACCTAAAAAGAAACGGCGGAAACGATCACTCGCATCCGCCGGTACTGTTGAAACTTGAAATCACGATCAAGGTCGGGGATCGTCGGGAATGTAATTGTCGATGCGGTTATTAATCGCCGTCTGCGTCGCACTCTGACCGACGTCGATAATCGACTGAACATTCGCATCACCCGTTGGATTTATATTACTCGAAATCGTTTCAAAAATCGCACCCACGCCGATCGAAGACAAATTCTGGAAAAGTCCCGTCATTTGAGCGCTGGTGAAATTACACCCGGGCAAAGCCATTCCCGCCAGAAGAACTACCGCCGTCAATCGAATCATCGTTTTCTTTTTCATCGTATCCTTACTCCTGTCGTATATCGTGTTTTAAATGTTCCTTAATCCATGGTCGCCTGAATCTGTACGCGATACATCCATATATCGTCGTTGCGGGTAAAACCCGTTGACGAATTGGTAACCGGGCATTCGTCCACGTGCGTGATATCAGCCGAGAGTTTAAGCGAATGGCCCTTGATATAATAGTTCATGCCGATGGCCTCTTCCATCGCAATATCGTCGCCCAGACCCCAAACTCCACCAAGCCGGGCATTGATGTCCAATTTTTTCGGAATGATAAAATAACCTGCCTGGATATAACCACCCTGCGCGCTGCCGTTGTTTCCGCCCGTAAGCGCTCGCCACTGGCTCCAGGGGGCATCGTCGCTGACACTGCGAACAAAATATTCCGCACTGATCGACAACCCGCGATATTTGAACCCTACATCGGCTCCAAACTGCAGGACATCGGTCCCCAAACTGCTGGACGTCCCATACCCGCCCCGGCCGTCGCGAATCAAGTCCGAAATTCCATAAACCAGACTCTGACCATGTGAGTCTGCCTTGTTCTGGTTATACATGAAACTCGCGCCGACATCCAACGCAGGTTTTTCGTGGAACACCAAATCCACTTCGTCCCCTTCGTCATATCCCGGAAGGACATGATAAACGGTTCGACCTGCGAAGGCAAATTTGCTGTCGCTGCGATTCGAACCGTCCTGGCCGTTGCTGGCACCGTTAAACAAACCAATCGAATAACCCCACTTCGAGGGAATGATCTCACCGTGCCCCATCACACCAATCGAATCGCCCGGGGTAAAGGTCGCCGTCGGCATCGAATAGTCGACGAACATCTGGTTATATGTTGAGGCGTGAACTGCCTGTTTCCCGAACGGAAGCAAAAATTTACCCAATTGAACGTAATGGTGCGGAGCGTACTTGTAATCCAGGTAATAATACTTGAGCTTGATGTTCGCCTCGTCGTTATTCGTCGATCCTTCAAAAATCAACGAATATTTCAAGTCCTTCGTCCACATCCAGCCATTGAAAAATAATCGCAAACGTGTGAGATCAAAACCCGAGGTATCGTGCTGACGAACATTACCGACAACGTTGCGATTTCGATTCTGACGCTCGATGCCGGTATAGCGGAACTGCGACCGTCCAAAAATCTTCATATAAAACTTGTCGTCCGCACTCTTAATATAAAATCCTTTATCATAACCGGCTTGAAGTGTAGGCTGATAAATTTGATTCCGAAATTCTTCGTCCGCCAAAATCTCTTTGACCATCTCTCGAATTTCATCACTTCGGGCCTTGTTGAGCTTATTGTCATCCTGAATCGTCAACTGCTTGCGAAGAATCTCAAGCTCTTCATTTTGCTTTTGCAGCATCCGTTCCATTTTCGACAACCGGTCTTCCGTCGCCGCATCGCTCGATTCTCCTGCCGTTGCAGGCAGCGATGTCCCTGATAACGTCTGATCCAGAGTCGGAACCTGCTGGGTTTCCTGACCGACGCTCACACCCGACACCCCCAACACAAATCCCATCCCTAAGAAACCTAGTAGCCATTTTTTCATTGTGCCTCATCTCCGTACTAAATAAATTGCTTACATGGCTGTTCAATTTTTACTTACACTCCAATAAGAGTGTAAATATAGTCCATTACGAACTCCCGATCAAGTTACTTTTTCATTTGGTTCTTATTTTATTTATTAATCTTCCCATCATCTATATATAGAAATGGCTCGTTAAAACTCTTTGTCTGTCTTCAGGATATCGGCGAAACTTACAAATAAACTATTGTCTATTTATTGAAAATTCTTAAATCTGGGATGTCCTCCATGTTAAATTTACATAAATAATAGTAATTTATATTCATGAATTATTCATTTTAGTCGGAAACGACTCCTTCAGGAGAATTTGTAATGCTGAATTTGCAGCCGTCAATCCAAAAATACCGGTCAGCGTCGGAAGACTTCCTAAAGGTCGTCGTGTCCTGCCGCGTTCCAGGCTTGTGCAACTTTCAGGTTCCTCTGGTCCAATCACCCCCGGTGGCAAATTTTTGACAGGTTCGATCGAGTAAACGCAGGTAAAATTCGTTGCAACACCCGCCTGACGAAGTTTTTTCCGAACTTTGCTCGCCAACGGACAATGATGAACCGCGGATAACGGTCCTGTGCGTACCAGCGTCGGATCGGTTCGCAATGCCGCCCCCATACAGGAAATCGTGGGAATTTGTCGTAATGTCAAGGCTAATAGAAGCTCTACTTTAGGATTAAAAGAGTCAATTGCGTCGATCACCAGGTCCGGCGGACCGTCAAGAACCGGATCAAGGGTTTCTCGATGCACAAAAGCGTTGATCGCCTCGGTTCGGCAGTCGGGATTGATTAAATTCACTCGCTGGGCCGCCAGATCGCACTTTGCCTGTCCGAGCGTGGATTCCAAAGCATAGAGCTGGCGGTTGATATTGCTCGGCTGGACCTTGTCGAAGTCCACCAGGCGTAATCGCCCCACACCCGCGCGGGCAAGCCCCTCGACCGCATAACTGCCGACCGCGCCAAGTCCGATGACTGCAACATAAGAGCAAGCCAGTTTTTGCAGGCCGGCTTGGCCGATCATTCGCTCAATTCTTGAAAATCGTTCGTCCATGATTTATTCACTATTTTTATCTATTCAACATTTTTCCAAAATGTCCAGGCATTTGTTGTGGTTTGTTCTGCCAATTGCCGTATGGAACATCCGAGAAACTCTGCCGTTTTTTGTGCCAAGAGAGGTAAGTTCGCCGGTTCATTGCGGCACTTGCCATTTTCCATAATTTTTGATTCCACAACAGGATAAAATTCCGACGGCAACACGTCCGGGCTGCCGGTTTCCAGCAGCAGACGATCCATTGGAACCGCTCGCAACGCACAGCGGGCTTTTTCCCGCCGCGGATCAAAAATTGAAGCACCGAAGGTGAAATAAGCATCAAACTTTATTAGAGGTTTGATCAATTCAGCAGGGCCACTATACGCGTGCAGCAATATTTTGGTCGGCAAGGTTCGTTGAGATTTTAAAATATCCATCAGCCAACCCCAGGCCCGAACACAATGGACCGTCACCGGACGGTTTAATTTTACCGCCAGATCGAGCTGTCGGCGGAAAATTTTTTCCTGGGTGCTTTCGTCCGGATCGTCTATAGATCGATCAAGTCCCACTTCACCAACGCCGGAATGATTCCGAATTAAAAATGATTCCAACTGATCAAACCAATCCCCGGTACGGGTTTTGACATACCAGGGATGAAGGCCGAAACTGGGCAAAATAGCGGGATATTTTTCCGCCAGTTTACATATCATTGGCCAATCTGTTTGGGATGTGCCGTTACAGACCATCCACTGTACGCCGGATTGCCTGGCGTGGTTAATCACCTCATCCAGATCGGCGGCAAAGACTTCATCCTGCAAATGCACGTGACTATCGATCCATTCGAGTTTCATTAAAAAAGTTATAGCTTGGAAATTCGACGATGTCGATCATTTTTGTTATCGTTCGAGAGCCGGGGGGGGAAGGTCGTATTATAAAATAGCTGGAGAAAAGGATACCGGCAAGCGTGGCATAAGCTAGAAAAGTCAGAAAATTTTAAGCGGCGATGATTTCGTGGATGGGGGCGACATAGGCATCCTGGCGGCGAATTACAACGCCGCCGACGGTTCAATGGTATCGATTTTTCTCTCCTTGCGCCTCTGGTTCTTGAGCCAAGAGTGCGGGGATTGCCGACGATGGGCGGATTGGTGGATTGGCGGTTCCTCTTTTCGTCGTGAAGAATTGTCGTAACGGAAAGAGATGTATTTTGAGAATAATACGCTTTTGATTTAGTCGTGTCGTAGCATTACAAATATCAAAATTTCGGTCGCTGAGCCTGTCGAAGCGACATGGTGGAAGCAAGCAAAAAGACCCTTCGACTTTCCTCAGGGTCCGAAACTACGACACGTTTAAATCAAAGGCGTATAAATGGGCGTGGGGCGAAGCCTGTGAAATTTTACGATTCTTTTATGCCCAGTTTTTCGAGGCGGCGACGCGCATAGTCTTCCTGTGTTGCGGGCAGGAGGATGTGAGTGAAGATGCCCCGGCCTGTTCCCAGACGATTCAATACTTCGTCAAGCAATTCAAAGGTCATTTCTTCCGGTGAAAGCAACTGGACTTTTTTACCGGCTGAAAGGATGCGGCGATAAATATCGATATCGTGTATGGCGGAGGGTTGACCGGCGCCGGCGACCCATTGAACGCCATCAAGCTCGTCAATCGCCAGCAGAGAATCCAGATGTGGCAGTTGTCCCCTGCCGTCAAGATGAAAAAAGGAATGTGGTAACTTCTGGCAGGTTCGAACCAATTCCGGGCGGACGAATTTATCGAACATGGACGGACTGATCATGTAACAAAAATCGCACTGGAGCATATAAAAAGGTTCTTCGGAGAAAAAACACTCCCAACTGCTATAGCCTGGATTGATGGGTTGGAGAATGGCGTTGATTTCGTCGAAATAGCGATGCCATAGATCGTGCGTCTGCCACAAGACGCGATTGACGTCATCGGGGTAGTCGTACAGGTCCATGAGGAGTTTTTCACCGGGACGAAACGAGGCGAGAATGTCCAGATTACCGCCCAGATCGGTCATGCCTATCTGCACGAGTCCCTGCCAGCGTTGCACCGCTGCGCGACAGATGTTTTTAATGTGGTTGAACCAGAGATTTTCGGCGTCATAGGTCAGTGATCGATCGAAAATTTCCTGATCTTTCGGTGGATGGAACCAGACGGTTTCCTGGCCGTTTTCCAGACAGGCGCCCACAAAGGCAGCGAGTACGCCTGGACCAAAGTTCGGCCAAATTACAGGAAACGCATCGCCGAGAAACCGCTGC
>JAAZAW010000365.1 GCA_012514125.1 Phycisphaerae bacterium
AACGTGGTTCGGAATATGAATCATGGGATTGATATCGCGGGTAATTCTTTCTCACCGCCGGTGGCGTTGACGATTTGCGTTGGGGCCAATCCGGTGGCGGCGGACCTGGAACGTGAAATCGAACGATTCAAGAAGAAAGTGGACGCAGGGGCGGAATATGTGATTACTCAGCCGGTGTTCGAACCGAAGATGCTGCTGGAATTTATGGAGGCGACGAAATCGCACCGCATTCCGATCGTGGCGGGGATTTGGCCTTTCACGAGTTTCAAGAATGCGGAATTTATGGCGAACGAAGTTCCCGGGGTGGTTGTTCCGGAGGCACTCCTTAAGCGGATGAGCGCGGGCAAGACTCGCGAAGCGGGCATCAGGATCGGGATTGAGATTGCCCGAGAGATGATCGAAACGATTTCGCCGTATGTCGCGGGATTCGCGATCAGCGCGCCTTTCGGTAATGTGAAAATCGCCCTGGCGTCGCTGGGGAAGATCGGTTTGGACGAAGTTGATTAATCGGTTGAGCGACTACCGGCAGAAGCGACGTGGCCCAAAGGGACGTTTTTCGGCGGCTTAGGTCTCAAATCGCGGCGATATCAAATCCACGGTGTTTTCTTTGGCATGGATGCGGCGGTTACCATTTTTTTCAGATCAACCCCCCGCGGAATGTTCAAAGAAAATCTGCGCCGCTTCGACGGCGATTTTTTGACTCAGTTTATTCGACCATTCACCCTTGTCGGCTTCGGCGAACATTTCTCCGGACATCCGCTCTTTGACGTCGATGGAAAATCCCGCCAGATCCACAGGCCAGAGCCGTTCGCCCGTGCTTACCTCGATGAGTTTCACATACGCCCGAGCCTTGGGCTGGACCAGAGGATTTTCCTCGTCCGCCTGGAGGTTAAATTCGATCACATTGACATAAATAACATAATCCGCTCCGACCTCCGCGCCGATGTGCTGGATGGAATATTTCTTGCCTTCGGGCGATTCGGTGGGCTGGTCGTAAATCTTCTTCGGCTCGACCAGATCGACGTGCCGTAACGCTTTGCCGTCGACCAGATAATTACCGATCGTTTCCGCCAGGGTCATTTTGGCTTCGGGGCTACCTATCGGCGCCATATAATCGTCGATAAAGATCGCATAGCGTTGTTTGGGGGGCAGTTTATACTCCGCCTTGATTCTTCCGTGCGGATCGGGCAGAAACAGCGTCGCAAACTGGCATCCCGTCAGATTGATCAATAGTGCCAGAGTCGGCAGGGCCCACAGTTGAGGTATCTTCATCGTTACATATCTCCAACTTTGACTTTGTATTCGTAAAATTTCTTGGCCAGCGATTCACCGAACATTCCCAGCAAGGCCGATCGCATTTTAATATCGTTCGATTCCATCATGCTTACCGGATGATCGGGAAATTTAACATCGACCTTGCCGTCCCAGAGTTTGCGTTTCGGACTTTCGTCGGGCAATTCTCCCCGGCAGTCATACAACGCGCACTGGGCGAGCAGGTAGCCCTGAAAGAGATTCGGCGATCCCGGCGGCCTGGTGGTAAAATCGGAAATCTGAATAAACAGGACGACGTCGGCGTCGAATTTTCGACCGACCTGGACCACAGGCATCACGTCCGCCTCGTAATTGGATTCCTGGAATTGATGAACACGGATCGGATCGACAAAATCGACATTTTCGACGTTTTGTTTGATGTAATGTTTCGCCCAGTTTGCCGCGTCGATTCGAACGGCGGGATATTCAAATCGCAGTGATTCATCGGACCAGACCCACAGGCAGACTTTCTTGCCGCTCAGTTCGGTATATTCCGCGGGAATTTTTTTGGTCTGTTCCATCGCCACAAAGGCCAAACCCGGCCCGACCAAATTACACCCCGTTGCGCCCAGGCCTAAAATGGCGAGCGTCGTTATCATGACAATATGTCGAATAATATTAATAGGTAGGTTCATAGTTCCCTCACTTTTGGATTGGAAGTGTGTTGGGTTGTCGGACCAGAGGAAATTCATGTGAGATAAAGGTGCCATAACCGATTTTGAACCCCCATCCCGCGAGAAATGCCGCGATGAAAATCACGATAAACCACTTGCGGGACCATCGCGCCCAGAAGGGGTTCCAGCCTTTGCCCCTGATCAACACATAAATCGCTCCATAGCCCAGATACGCCGTCATCAGCGCCATCGCCGCGCCGAACGGTTGGGCGGCAAACGCCTTGTCGGGCCTGCCGTGATACATGTACGCGAACGATCGCGTCATATAGCACGTCGGACATGGATAGCCATATTTAACGAGCATGCTGCAGGGTTTGAGCAGGGCGTAATGCGGATCGAAACTCTCAAGCCGTTCCGGATCGAGATAAATCGATGTTCCGATCAACGCCGATACACCGATCAGCACGATCAAGGCTCGTAATCGCATTTTCACCTGACCGGTTTTCTTAACGTCCATACACGTCATTGCAGGTTCCGTCCGACTTTCGGTCATTTCGGTTATGTCACTTACGGTTTCATTGGGTTTGATTTCCGACATCATTTCACCTTACGTAATAATAGTCCTGGTCTCCGCGTTTCTCCGACAGGATTTTATTTTCCTGTAATAAAATTTCGACGATTTTGATGATTTCGTTTCGAACCGCGCCCAAACCGTTGACAATATCGTTTACCGTACAGGGCCGTCGGCGAAGCATGTCCAGGACCGCCTCGGTTTGGGCGTGAAATTCTCCGACATCGGTCGGGTGCGGAAATTCAGCGATGATCTCGGCGGGGGGGGTGAAAAAATTGGCCAGACGTTCCAGCGTTTCACGCGAGACCGGCTCGACTTCCCGCTCCGCCGGCGGTCGAACCGCCGTGTTGAGTTGGACCCGTGTAAACTTGAATCGATCCGTTAATGCCGCAATTTTTTGCACGTTTTCCGGATCGTCATTTACTCCGTTGACGATAAAAACTTCAAGCCATACCTTCTGCGGACAAACCCTGGCCAGGTGGTCAAGGCCGTCGATCAACCGATCGAAAGTCGCTTCGGATGCGGGGCGGTTGATTTTCGCGTAAATTTCCGCGTCGCCCGCGTCGAGCGAGGGAAGAATCAGGTCCGCCTTGACGACGGCCTCGAAAACCTCATCCATCCATAGTGTCGAGCCGTTGGTGATGATATCCACCGGCACATCCGTCATCGCATGAATCCGATCGATCAACTCGTCCATTCGCAGATAAAGCGTCGGCTCGCCCGAACCGGCCAGGGTAATATAGTCGGGACGAGGTCCGCGATTCAGGGCTTCCTGAATTTGTGAAAGCACCGTTTCCATCGGCACATATTCCCGCCGATCGATCGAGTGCATGGGCGTTCGACCCAACTGGCAATAAACACAATTGAAAGAACAATATTTAAATGGAATCAGGTCCACACCCAGCGATCGTCCAAGCCGTCGGCTCGGTACGGGTCCAAAAACATATTTGACATTTTCAGGCGTTGTTTCACTCACCACTGGGCCTCCTCAAACGGATTGACAGGCCCACGCGCTTTGGGTTTGGGCAAAATCGACAGAATCGCCTGGGCCAGCTTCAGGTCCGACTGAACGGTGATTTTGATATTCGTCGGGTCGCTCGGCACAACGAAAACTTTGTGCCCCGCCATTTCCGCTACCTGCGCATCGTCGGTGATGTTTTTCGCCGAATCGGGCAACTTGGCATAGGCGTCTTTAATGAGTGACGTTTTAAAAACCTGCGGCGTCTGTGCCATAAAAAGCCGTTCACGATCGACCGTTTTTTCAACAAATCCGTCCGGTCCGACTTTTTTGAGCGTCGCCGTCTGTTCCGACGCCAATAGCGCCGCGCCATGTTTCGCCGCCGCGGCAAAAACCTCCGAAATCTTATCCGACGTCAAACAAGGCCGAACCGCATCGTGAATCGCGATCAGTTCCGCCTCCGCATCCACCGCCTCCAGCGCCAGCCGAACCGTCTGATACCGTTCATTGCCGCCTTTGACCAGCTTCACCGACATAAATCCAAGATTCGCTCCGAATTTTGTCTTCACCCTATCGTAATCGTCCGGACTCACCGCCAGAATCGTCTGGCAGACGTCGTCCCGATTGATAAACAGCTCCAGTGTGCGCAAAAAAACCGCCCGTTCACCCATCAGCGCGAAAGGCTTTTTCACTTTCCCGCCAAATCGGGTGCTTGATCCCGCCGCGGGCACAATCACAGCAATTTTCGCCATAATAACAACTCCCTTTACCTTGACCTCGTTGAATCGTCTATCATATCAAACCCGAATCCTAGCTGCGATGATTATTTTCCCGCACATCGGGGCCCAGGTCGTCCGTTTTCGCAAAAATCATTCGGCCTGCCGACGTTTGCAGCGAACTGGTGATATTGACGACCAAAATTTCGCCGATGCGTTTTCTCGCTCCTTCGACCACCACCATAGTCCCATCTTCCAGATACCCGACACCCTGCCCTTGTTCTTCGCCTGGTTTGACGATCTTGATCTCCAGCGTCTCGCCGGGCAACACGACAGGCTTGAGCGAATTGGACAGATCGTTGACATTCACCACATCGACCCCTCGAATATGCGCGACTTTGTTGAGATTATAATCCGTCGTTACGATTTTTCCTTTGATGTCTTCCGCCAGCGCCACAAGTTTATGGTCCACAGGCTGACGGTCGTTATATCCCGGATTGCTGTAAATCGTGATCTGAAGATCGCGCTCGCTCTGGAGCTTATTGATAATATCCAACCCCCGACGTCCGCGATTGCGTTTAAGTCGATCTCCCGAATCCGCGATCAACTGAAGCTCCTGGAGCACAAATCTCGGCACGACCAGCGGATTGTCGAAAATTTTTGTCTTGGCGATATCCAGAATCCGTCCGTCGATAATCGCCGAGGTATCCAGCAGCATGGGCCTTCCGCCCTTGGTCTGTTTCTCGAATTCCACATACGGGATAACAAAACGAACATCGTCTTTCGTCTGGAGGATAAAGCTTACGCACAGATAACACGAAATCACTCCCACCAACAGCTTGGCCACGCTCACCACAGGCGTATCGCGATATCCCACCAGCACCGTCTGTGGAATAATCTTGCCGTTGCTCTCGCGAATCACCGTCGCCAGCTGCGGCTCGCGCAGGTCCGACGCCATCGCGTCAACCACCAGGTCGATCACCAGCGCAAATGTAAACGCCACGAGCATCCCCGTGAGTAATCCCATGAAAAGCCCTGAAATTGCCGAAAGCGATTTTCGTGAAATCAGCAGGTCGATTCCGACCACCAGAATTCCGATCCCCAAAAGTCCCAGCAACACCGATTGTTTGTGATAGGCAAAAAGCTGAACACCCTCTGCCGCTTGTTTGGCGTCTTCCGACGGCGTTCCCATAATATAAGAAAACGCAATCCCAAGCACGCACAACAAAAATATCCCGCGAATAATATGTAAAAACATAAAACGATCTCCAAAAATCAGGATCGCTTAATTATATAGTATTATTCGCCGACCGCCAACCTTTCACCGTAACCTTTTTTCGCCAAATCCCTAATCCGGAATCGTAATCCACTTCTCAGGCTCTTTAAGCCGATGCAGAATCTCACCCGCGTGATCGACCACCAGAATCCCTTCGTCTTCCCGATTCCGATACGCCGCGATATCGATCGACTTCGGATCGCGATAGTTCAAATTCACCCGCCGTGTGCGTTCTTCCGAAATCCCCGTCGCCAGCGTTACCGTCACCCTGGGTTTTTCCACCCCGTTCTCAAACGTCCCAAGTCCGCGAACATGGGTCGAATGCGCCCTGATTCCGCCCGGCACATCCTTGAATTTGTCCATTTGTTTCGCGAAATAATCCCGCACATGATACCCCACCTTGTCCAGCGTCTTGCCGTGCGTATAGGAAATCTCCGTCACATGCGGCGCGTAAATTACCAATTCTCCGCCGTCCGCCACGATAGGCTCGAGCTTGTACATACACTTACCCGCCGTCCAGATATCGTCATACATCTCCGGCGCAATCCCGATAATCAACTTGTAAGGCCGATCTTTATAAACAATGTGAAGCTTATCCGAAAGTTCCGCCGCCTTCTCAAACGCCCCAATCGCGTCTCCGATAAAACATCCCGCCAGTTTCCCATCTCGAACCACCACGTCGATATTCAACACCGGAACCGGCAAAAACTCCACCGCCCGATTGAGCACATCTCTCACCGGCGTATCGCGAGTTCCGATAATCTTAATCGTCGTAATCATCGCTCCGAGCCAGTGGAAAAAATCGATAATCTGCCAGTCGGCAATCCCCGGAAAAATATATTTCAACCCGCCCGAAAAGCCCACGACTTCGTGCGGAAACGTCGGCCCCATGATCATAATCTGATCATAATCCAGCACCATCTTGTTCAGACCCACAGGCACTTCCTGACGCAAAAGTCCTTTGCTGATTTTCGCAATCTCATCGGCGCTGATCGTGCCCAGAATCTTGAACGTCCCATCTTTCTGCCAGTCGTGGTTATATATCCCGATGTTTTTATACTTCCCCGACCGCTCCGACGCCGTCAGACCCAGCATCTGGTTAATCTTGTCTTCCGCCATGGGCTGATGGGTCCCCAGCGCAATCAAAAAATCCAGTTTCGCCACTCGTCCGCCGATGGTCTCCACCAAATTCCGAAACAGCATCCCAAGCGGGCACGACCGCGTTGAATCCGGTATCAACACCAGCACCTTTTTCCCATCCAGCGACGCCTGTCCCAGCCCATTGGCCATCAATGAATGAACATCATTCTCACTCAAATACCCATCAACAACGCCATGTCCTGCCAGCAGCATAATTCAAACTCCTTACAATTAAAAAATATCACTTTATTCTATCCCCGAACCCTATCGCCCGCCTGTAGTTTCCATTGAATTTTCGTCCCAATAAATATAACCTCAATCCTAAGGCAGGGCGCCAAGTAGCAGTAGTAACAGTAGCAGCGGCAAGGTACATCAAGACTCCCCGGCTTCTTCGACTTCCTCCCCTCACTTTCCTTCCATCTCAATCACCCCATCCCGATACATCTCCGTCCCGATGCTATTAATTTTCACCAGCAGATTTCGATAAATTCTGACACTCTTATCTCCGGGCTTCATCTCTTCAAGCCGATCCAGCATATCCGGAATTACCCCGAACTGTTTCTTCCAGTAATGATCCACCATCGTCTCGAAAAGCTCGACGAATTCCACCTGAGACTGATTTTCGTCCCGATATCCGATCAATTCATACACCACCGCAGGTTTGGCCATCCCCGACAAACGGATCATCCCGATCCGTCTTGCCAGCAGGTCTTCACCCATCGCCTTCCGCGTCGCTTCACTGATCAACACGGACGTCCCGAACATCTTGTTCGCCGACTCAAGCCGCGATGCCAGGTTCACCGTATCCCCCAAACACGTATAATCGAATTTCCGTGTCGAGCCGCAATCGCCCACCACCGTCTTGCCCGTGCTGATACCGATGCGAGTGTCAAGTTTCCGCTCCGGCGCGATA
This sequence comes from Phycisphaerae bacterium, assembly GCA_012514125.1. Classification (GTDB taxonomy): domain Bacteria; phylum Planctomycetota; class Phycisphaerae; order JAAYCJ01; family JAAYCJ01; genus JAAZAW01. Next base: position 7,500 of record JAAZAW010000365.1, read on the forward strand.
CCTGCCTCACGCAAATGTTCCTCGATATGCCCCATTGCCTGCTGGACTTCAATCGCCGCCAGACATGCCCGCCTCGCATGATCCTTCTGCGGATGGATCGGCGGGTTGAAAAACGCAAAAATTCCATCACCCACGAACTTGTTGACAAATGCCTCCTGCTCGTCCAGCACTTCGCTCATGTGTTCAAAATAAAGATTAAGCATCTGAACGGTTTTCGCCGGTCCGAGCTTCTCGCTCATCGGTGTAAATCCCGCCAGATCGCTGAAAAAACAACTCACATTCACCTGCTCCGGCGAAAGCGACAAACGATCCGGGTCTTCCACGATCCGGCGCACCAGTGACGGACTGGTGTACTGTCCAAGCCGACCCGCCAGCGCCCGTCTTGCTCTGCCTTCCGTCACTTGACGATAAAAACTCACCAGCGACCAGCTTACCACAATCGCCGCCATCGGGCCTACCATCGCGGACACGGTGTGAAGCGTATCAAACACCACATAACACGTAAACGCCGCAAATCCCCCCAGCAACACCACCATCCACACCAGCCCCTCGAACGCCGAACGCTGAGCGCTCAAAATGCTCATCAGCGTCCCGACAATCAGAATCACCAATAGATCGCTGTTGCGGTCCGACTGCGTTAAAAACGCCTTTTGCAAAATTTGGTTCAAAATCGTCGC